>VENG01000041.1 GCA_009711705.1 Bacillota bacterium | reverse complement strand
AGAATGTGCTATTGTGCAAATGGCTATTATCAATTACCGGATTTATGTGCAAGATTATCATGGTTGGCAGACATTCTATGCCGGTTGTTTGTGAAAAACGGATGCCGTTTTAATTTGCAAAATCACACCTCTTGGGCAGGTATTTGCCCCGGCAATAATGAAAGTGCAGGCAAGCGTAAAAGCGGTAAAACACGCAAAGGCAGCGATATACTTAGGTCTACATTAATAGAATGTGCGAAAACAGCCGGACATTTGAAGAAAACCTATTTTAGCGCCCAATATTCTAGAATCGCTGCTAGACGTGGGAAAAATCGCGCCACGGTAGCTGTAGCACATAGCATTCTTACAATTGTATATTACATGCTTAAAAACAATGCACCATACCAAGAGCTTGGACCAGACTTCTTTGAAACGCGTCGAAAAACCGAGATAGTTAAGAAATCTGTTAAACGACTTGAAGCACTTGGATTTAACGTTACTATTGAGCAGAGCGTTGAGGCCAGTACAGCATAATTAACAATTTAAGTATTCCATTACTAAGTTAATGGTTTTAATTATTGGCACTTGTCTTGTACTCTCAAAGTACCCGAAACAAGGGGCCTAGGTGGTTTTTGTGCTTTCTACGGATAACTAATGGTTATCATGCTTTCCCTACAACCATTTTTCAGGATAGACATGTTACATTTTATCAATTCCATGAATAATTTGGTATAGTGGAAAGAGTTAAGAAAGGAGGAAATAAAATGAGTGGTGTAAAAAAAGGCTTTGACGGAAGTTTCATTCTCTTCCTAATCCTAATTCTGTTGGTCTTTAGCTTCCCGTTCTTTTAAGTAATCTAATGTGGATCAAAACACTTCAAGGAGGATTATTTAATGGCTTATGGTGCTGGCGGAAATGAAGCCTTTGTTCTTTTCCTGATACTGATATTGTTAATATTCGGAACGAGCTTTTTCGGTGGATTCGGCGGTTGTAGTGCTGAGTAGACGGCAAACAAGATTGTTGACAAGGTGTTTTAAGATGGAAACCCAGTTTTAAAGGGTTATATCTTTACGCTCATTGTTTAAATTGTAAGGCGTGGTAAACATAATAACGCAAATCCCTTTTTACTTATGGAAAAATATCCACAAAGGGATTCAATCTATTATGGCTATGGAGGAAGACTTCAAAACAGCCATTATGAAAAGTCGATGTATAGAAGTGATACCTAAATTAGTGTTGGTTACTCGTCAAGGCGAGTAACTTTTTTATAATAGATCATAAGCCAGTGGAGTAGTTCTACTATGATATGTATAACTTAAAGCACCCGCTGACCTGGAGGCAAACTCCGAGTTAATGAACACTTGAAAAACCTTGAAATCACAGTAAACTCCATTCTTAAAAAATCAATTGATTACTTCTTGCAAAGATTTATTTTATTTCAAGTTCTTCATTGAATACCAAGGCTATTGTTTCAAGTTCATTAAGAAAGATGTGATTCCTCAAGTTTGCTGCTGGATTAAATTCCCCTCGGAAATTATAGTCCTTGCCAAGTAAACCCTGAACGTGGGCAAAAAAGGGAAATTGTTGATTTTTAACTTCGGGTTTAACGCCCTATACTTTTCATGTTTTAGGAGGTGGTTCTCAATGTGATGATAGGGTAGTTGTGTGGCTCACATGCAAAGGTTGCAACATATGAAACATGATGAAAAGAGGTAAAACCGTTTGAATAATAGACTAAAAAGTTTTCTTGAAGAACTGGAATATATTAAGGAAGACTATATTCCGTCAGAGGCCTTCAATGATCTGGTGATAAAAGCAACTGCTATGGCGGAAAGGGATGATAGGCTTTTAACAGCGCCGGAGGTGGCAAAGAGACTGGGTGTGAGCAGGACAACGATCTGGCGGTGGTCAAAAAATAAAATTAAAGGTTTGCCAGCTCCCCGACGGGCAGGTCCGGATCAGGGAATCTGATTTGGAAGAATTTATTGACAAGCACAAATTAATCAAGAAAAATGAAAGTGTTTACCAGTAACTCCGTAGATATGCGGAGTTTTCTCCTTTTTAAGGAAGTGAAGCCCGATGGTGCTGTAAGCTACATTCATTATCCGGATGACTCCGGATTCGCCGTCCAGATTACCCGGAACACGTATATATACTGCAAGCAAGATTTTTAGTGTTAGGAGGTTAACTCTAAATAAATCTATATCAAATATTGGTAATTGTTTCCTAAATGAGTTAAAATAAAACATATTACATAATTGGAGGAATTAAGTTATGTTTAATATTGGTATATTGGTATTTCCTCAAATTGAAGAACTAGATTTTATCGGCCCATTTGAAGTCTTATCGTATATTAATAAAATCCAACCCAATAGTACTAAAGTCTGGCTTATCAGTGAGGATGAAAGAATAGTTCAGGGATATAATGGTTTACGTTTTTTTTCAGACTTTAATATTGAGAATTGCCCCTATTTGAATGTTTTAGTTGTACCAGGTGGTCAGGGAAGAAAAGAAGCTATGACAAATAAAAGAATTCTTGACTTTATCACAACTAGATACAATCAGTTAGATTATTTGGTCTCAGTATGTACGGGCTCCCTCATAATAGGGGCTACCGGGCTTTTAAAGGGAAAACAAGCTACTACTTACCATAGCGCCTTCAATGAACTTATTGAATTGGGTGGTGCTGTTGTGGAAAATGCAAAAGTAGTACAAGATGGCAAAATAATAACGGGAGCTGGAGTTTCTACAGGTATAGATGTTGGTCTGTATTTATTAAATCAATTATTCAATAAATCTTTAGCTCAGCAAGTATTAGATAGAATTGAATATACTCCGCGAAGTAGCCTTTGGTAAATTTGTACAAATAACATGCTGTACATTTAAAACATTAATGCGCTGCGAACAAATTATTATACGAGCAGTGAACTAAAAGAATTTATTGGAGGATATCAACAATGAAATAACGGCGTTATGCCTGGCAACAATGCGAAAATTACAATTTATAATATGATTATATGAACACAATGTGCTCAGGGGAAGGATTAATGCTGTCGCATTTTGTATGAAGTGTGAAGCGGCATTTATTGGCAGCAAGACCCAGGTAGTGGGACCTAAAAAATTTGTCTCCCGGGTTTTAAAAATTAAATCTATGCATTTTAGCTTCGGGCATGCGCTCGAAGTTTTCTATTTTTATGGGGGTGATTGACAATGTGTGAGGGAAGTTAATAAGCTCACATGCATAAGTTACAACAGCTTAAAGCATGGTATTATGTGCCAACAAGACACTTTTCAGGAAGGTTCAGGCACTTAAAGGTTATCCTTAATTTGATATAGCTTTATCTTTGCTTCAGGTATGGCCTTGAATATTTCATTTAGCTCATTGCAGGCAAAATCAAAACAATGTGCGCAGTTTTCTATTTGCCGCTCTTGACAACACGCTCTTATATTGCAAACTTTGCAATGTTTAAACAGCCGGCCGTTCTCAGTTAAACATCCATCGCAATTTATATCTTTAGGTTCAAGCTCAAAACCGTAATACCTGGACCATGATTTAGCGATTTCAGTTTTGTGTTGGGCGTCATCTTTTTGTGTTGCCGAAAAAACAGGGCATTCAGAACAAACTAAACCACAGAAGGCTATCATTCTATCTCAACCTCCTCTCATTTTCGAAAATTATATCACCATCTATATGTTGGTTATATAGGTTTATCTGTCATATTTTGTCATGATTGCTGTGTAACTTATTACCGGGATAGGATCCAGGGTAGTTAAAACTATATTTATGGCAAGAGAAGAAATCCAGGTGTTATTAACTTCGAGTTGTATCCGCTCGAGGTTTTTCTCATTTTAGGGGGTGATGGTCAATGCAGAAGCGCAGTGTAGTTGATTTGGCTTAAATGCATTGGTTGCAATACAATAATTTTAAGAGAAAAGTGGAGGTAATAGAAGATGAAGCGATTTTTATTTTTCCTAACAATATTCATTTTTTCTAGTCTTGTAGTTACCAGTTCGGCTTGGGGGTCATATACAAGTCATTCCAAAAATGGTAATTGGCACTATTATGATGAAGTAGACGATTTTAGCTATGTATACTGTGACTTGGAATTACCAGTAAATTCTGCTAAACGTGACAATGGTTCACTAACTGAAGTCACAATTACTGCACAGTGCACCTCTGTTGGTTATAGTGAGGATTGGACGTTGAGGGTCTATGGAGCTGGACGGTGGAAAGGTGTGTCTGGTTCAATCCCAAGAGGAAAATATGTAGCTTCAATATCAGGACATGGGCGTAACGATGTTGTGACGGCAACAATAAGCATGCCTAATCAAGGATATAATGGTTTGGGCTTCTATCATAGTGGAGAAGATGATGACGAATACTATGATATAACGGTAACACATATAAAGTATCGGCAATATACTGTAGATGGATTCGAATCAACAATTACTTACGATAGACATGTCCTTCTGTCAGTTATCCAGGATACTCCTGTCAATGGTATGCGATATGTTATAACTCGTAGCCCTGAGGATCATACAAAATCACGGAATAAGTATTACAATGGCAATAAAGATGATAATGTAGATCCAGAAAAATACTATCATTACTCGCTCTATTATGGCTTTCAAATGGATAATCCAACTGGACCAGCAATAACAAAAAGTGTAAAGATTCCTAGCGATGCTACAGACGCAAAGAATGAAGCAATGGCCGCTAAAGCAAAGGCTCAAGATGCAAAATTAGCTGCGGATGCAGCTAGAGATGCCGCAAACGCTGCAAAATCTTCTGCGAGTGCCGCGCATACTGATGCAGAAAGAGCAGCAAATAGGACGATTTATAGCGGCAAGTCTGCCGCACGGTGGGGCCATGATTCCTATAACAAGGCAAGTGACGCTGCCGGAGATGCAGACTATATACGTAATAGGCAACTCCTAGAAAAGAAATATGTTTTTGACAAGGTATTTTTTCTTTAGGGTAACTCAAGTGAAAGACTAGCTAAGTCATCTTCCCATAGAATCAACATTGCTAAATTAGATGGTCTGGCTGGATAAAAAATCAGCCAGACAGTTAGTACCGATTGGTCAGGAGAACCCCGTGTGTGTAGACAACCCTCGGGACAGGACTTAAAATTTTTGCGAGACCTGGCTTTAATTTTTTTTGGCGCTTTTTTTGTCTTTAATTTTTATACATCCATGACAGTAATTCCCTTCTACGTTATGCCCGGGTCGTCAAAGGAAGGACGTCAAGCCCTTCCTTTTCCTCCCAGATGGGGTCAGCCTCCACCACGTTAACATGCTAAAGTAAAATATGACTTGATGACAAAGACCTACCGCGTCAGCGGAGGTTTTTGCTGTTTCATTTACGGAACGGATAAAAACAGGGGATGTTTCTCCATATTGGTACCGATGTAAGAATAAAAAAGTCTATTCTGGTCTTTCCCGCGGAGTGGGAGATTAAAACGTTATAACTCACCTTCAAAATCCTCCAGAGCCACGAATTGTTTATTGCCTTCCGATAGACCCAGTGGTGTGTGATATTTTAGTCCCATCATGTGCATCAAGTAGACCCACTATGTGTGTCCGTCAGCACCAGAAGGGCGGAAACGATATAGAAGCAGGCATAATATAGGCGGTTAACGGCAGCATTAAAATGGTTATGTTGTATCAAAAGTTCAGCTTCCTTAAGACAATCATCTGCCAAAGACCGGCGATATGCGATAATCAATAAGGGTCAAATTAAGTGCTCGGGGCTCTGTTTTTCATCTGGTAGATACAGAATGGTCACTCGAGGGTTAGATCCCCGCAATGGCTGAAGTCTGGCCTATGTCGGACTCGCAATTAAGCTGGGCAAATTATATTGGATGATTGGTTTTGTGTTTATGCCTAATAGCTCTATGGTAGAATGAGTTTCAGGATCTTGAGAGTGAATGACACGCTGTAGAAAAAAGGCCGGAAAAGAGTTGGTTACTGATTGAGTATGGTATCAATATATGTCAGTACTTCACGTATTCCAATTTCATGTGATGGTAATACATTTTCTCCAATATGCTTGTGATGTGGATATGTTTTGATTTCTTTGTGATGAGGCGCATTATCCCATCTAACTATTAATTGTGAGTCTTCTTCCTGCCAATAGTAGGAATATTTATAATCTTCTTCAGAGACATATTCTCGAATAAAAAGAATTGTTTTATTGATTAGCACGGCCTGCACTCTAATATAGTAAAAGTTATTTCCTTGTTTAAAGTCCTGTATCTCATAGGACTTTATGGCTCCGGACTCATTTAGTAATTGTAATATCTTTAGCATTTGTTATTTTACCAATTTTTTCTTTAATATTGTCGAACTTCTCTTGATAAGCCTTCCATTCAATATAGTCGTCCCATAGCTCAAAATTTTCAGCCTGATTTTTTATTTTTTTCTCAAAATTCTTAAAGTTGCAGTCATATCTGTTTTCAAACAGTTTTATACGTTCCTTAATCGGTACCATCTCGGAAATGAGTTTCAGTTTTTTATATTCCTTAACCTCATCTATCAAAACTTCTAAAGTATCCAAATGTATATTTCTCCTTTCCATCAATAAAAGGTAATATGTGTTTTGACTCTGGTATTTATGATCCAGAACTGGGGTTTTTCCATATACACATTTTACCATCTTTCAGTATAATTTTAGCACGGCTGAAAGGCTGAATCAAGATCAATTATGTGGCACCCAGTGGGGTTCTTGATTCATATTGCTCTCCCTGTATGATCGAATTTTTTTTCAGCTCAATCATACCGGAATTGGTGCTTTGTGGTAAATAATGTTCATTCTTATTTGCTAAAGTTGTTAAGTTTATTTTACCGGTTACAACAGAGTGATAAATATAAATTTGACAATGAATCACATTATTTGAAAGGATTGATTAAATGGAAAATAAAATTACAATAAAAAGTGAATTGTATGATATTCCTGCCATATTTAGCTATCCCAATGTGGGCACAAAATTTCCTACTGTAATTTTGTGCCACGGGACAGGTTCTTGCAAAGATGAAGTTGGAAGTCTGTTTGTAAAATTGGCAGAATCTCTTAGAGAAAGAGGCGTCGCATCTATACGCTTTGATTTTGCAGGTTGTGGTGAAAGTTCTGCCAAAGGACAAGTCTTGACTTTTTGTGGCGAAGTTGATGACATTGAAAAAGTGTATGCATACCTTTGCCAGAGCGAAAAGGTTGATTCGTACAAAATCGCTGTTTTAGGGTTTAGCCAAGGTGCCCGCGCAATGGCAGAATTTTTAGGAAAACATCCCCAAAAAATAAATGCTGCAATTAGTTGGTCGGGCGCGTGTCATAATGGAGAAGGAGTTTTTGCTGGATGGTTTCAAGAATACTACGAAGAAGCAGTGAAAAATGGATATGTGAAAATACCAATGCTATGGCGTGATGATTTAATCTTGTCTAAGAAGTGGTTTGATGATATTCGAGATTCTTATCCAATGAAAAGTCTATCCAAGTATGAAGGAGCAATGCTGGCGATATCTGGTAGAGAGGATGCTCTAGTTCCATATATTCACGCTAAAGAAATCGTGAGTGCATGTAAGGGAAAAACCCGTGAGTCTAGAATCATTGATCATGCAGATCATATTTTAATGTTCTTGAAAAGGATAAATCGATTGCAGATAAGGTTGTGAAAGATACAGCCGATTGGATTGCTGTTAATATTTAGGATGGGAAATTTTGAGAAATTAATTCGAACAATAACGTAGCCGATTGGTGCACATTAGATAGTAAACACGTAATAGGAAAATTACAAGCGTTTTTTTGCTAAACTAACGAGCAGGTTAATATAAATGACTTTAATTAAAGGGGTGATCGTAATGGACGTTATGTATAAACGCTAGAATAATAGTGAGCCATAAATAAGGAAAACGCCAGGAAAAAAGTGAGCCACTTCAATAAAAAAACCTCGTATAATTTAAAAGGATTTGATGCTGTTATACGGGGGTGAAAGGGTGT
>VENG01000040.1 GCA_009711705.1 Bacillota bacterium | reverse complement strand
TGTATTAAAGAGCTTATCCGGTATTAGCACCGGTTTCCCGGTGTTATCCCAGTCTTTTGGGCAGGTTATCCACGCGTTACTCACCCGTCCGCCACTAGGTATACTCATGTCCATCCCGAAGGATTTCGATGAGCAACCCCGTTCGACTTGCATGTGTTAAGCATGCCGCCAGCGTTCGTCCTGAGCCAGGATCAAACTCTCCATAAAAAGTTTATATAAAGAGTTTAATCTCTTTCTCACTTATCAATCGTTTTACTCGCGCTTGACGAGGTGTTTCTATTTAAAAAACCATTGTCACTGTTCAGTTTTCAAAGACCGTTTTTTACCAGCGCTGTTTGGCGCCGACAAGTATTAATTATACTCTGTTTGTTGCTGTTTGGCAAGTGGTAATTGTTTCCTGACTTACTTTTTTGTTAGTGCCGATTTTGTGCCGGCAAGAAGTAATCTTACCAGGTTTGAGCCTTTTGTTCAAGTGGTAATTATTTACTCCAATACACCCAGATACAGTGTCAAGCTGATTCTAAGTTTATGGAGAAACACGGGTTGCCGAAACTGCTATTCCACAGTCTGCCACTTTATCCCCAACTCTAGATTTCTAAAACATGGTGACATAATAAAATCCCTACAAACCTTATGGCTGTAGGGGTTCACTGGCCTCCCAGGCAGGATTTGAACCTGCGACCTACGGATTAGAAGTCCGTTGCTCTATCCAGCTGAGCTACTGGGAGACATTTGGAGATAAAAATGGAGCGGGTAGTGGGAATCGAACCCACGCGACTGGCTTGGAAGGCCAGGGCTCTACCATTGAGCTACACCCGCCCGGAACTTTTCAAACATCTTTTTTTTTGCGACAACAATGTTATTATACATAAAAATAAGGGTTTAGTCAAAGGTTTTTAATATTCCTTTTTTAGCCATCGACAAAATGTATTTCACCATTTATGTCGTTGTCTTTTATTGTTATTATTCCGTAACTGGGCTGGCTGCCAGGCTGGGGACGGGAAATGCTGCCGGGGTTGAACAACAATATTCCCTGGTGATAATCATTTAAGGGTACATGGCTGTGCCCGAATACCACGGCATCTATCTTGTTTTCACTTGCCTTGTAAAATATACTCTGGTAGGAGGCCTTTACTCTAAATTGATGCCCGTGGGTAAGCAGAAAATCCTTACCCTCCAGCGATAAAAACTTTTCATGGGGGCCAGATCCCGGTAGATCGCAGTTTCCAGTCACTCCATGGACTGGAAACTGGGCCTCATTGGCCAGGGCATGTGCATCTCGGAGAAAATCTCCAGCATGTAAAACCATATCTGCCCGCTCTTTCTTAATGATTTTGAAAGCAAGGCCAAGGTCACCGTGAGTATCACTAAAAACCAGTACACGCAAAAGAATAATCACTCCATTTATAGACTAAACCTTCCAGCGGACTAAAAACTTATGGGCTTTACTGAGGGCTTTTCCCCTATGGCTTACTTTGTTTTTTATGTCACCGTCAAGCTCGGCAAATGTTTTTTGGTATAGTGGAAAATAAAAGAGCGGATCATAGCCGAATCCTTCTTCACCGCGGGGCTCAGTGGTAATTATTCCTTCACATGCCCCTTCAGCAGTTTCTATTCTCCCGTCAGGGGCGGCTACGGCCACTACACACTTAAAACGGGCCGTTCGTTTTTCCCACGGCACATTTTCCAAGCGCTTTAAAAGCTTTTGGTTATTAGCCTTATTGTCCCCGTGCTCTCCGGCAAACCGGGCTGAGTGCACCCCTGGGACACCATTTAAAAAGTCTACCTCCAGCCCGGAGTCATCCGCCATAACCAGCTCTCCCGTGGCAACGGCAATTTCCCGGGCCTTTTTAACGGCATTCGCATGGAAGGTATCGCCGTCTTCTTCTACCTCCGGAAGGTCTGGATACGCTGCCAGGGAAACCACTTCAAAACCTGTATCCTGAAGCATTTCCTGCAATTCTCTAACTTTACCCTGGTTTTTGGTCGCCAGCACCAAGCGCAAAAAATCACCCCTTTACTAACTGCGCCACTTCTCCCAGCACTTCGCGCTGGTATTTGATAAGATCTTGTACCCCCTCTGTGGCCAGATCCAGCATTGTATTTACCTCGTCCCGACCAAAGGAGGCTTCTTCGCCTGTTCCCTGTATTTCCACGAACTTACCGGCACCAGTCATGACAATGTTCATATCCACTTCAGCGGCAGAGTCCTCGGAATAACAAAGGTCTAGCAATATTTCATCCTTTACAACACCTACACTGATAGCGGCCACAAAATCCTGCAGCGGCATTTTGCTGATTCGCCCGTCTTTGACCATTTTCCCCAGGGCATCTGCCAGGGCCACAAAGGCACCGGTGATTGATGCCGTACGGGTACCCCCGTCGGCCTGTATAACATCGCAGTCCAGTACCACGGAACGTTCACCCAGGGCTTTTAAGTCAATAACGGCACGCAGGGAACGTCCTATGAGCCGCTGTATTTCGTGTGTGCGCCCCCCGATTTTGCCGCGGGCGGCCTCACGGGAAGTGCGTGTTCCGGTACTGCGGGGCAACATGGAGTATTCGGCGGTCACCCAGCCTTTTCCTGCATCCCTCAGCCAGGGCGGCACTCTTTCTTCCACGGAAGCGGTGCAGATGACCTTGGTATCACCCATTTCAATTAAAACCGATCCCTCAGCATGTTTGGTAAAGTCCCTGTGCACTTTCACAGGCCTCATCTGATTATTGTTTCTACCGTCTGTTCGTTGCAAAATTAACGCCTCCTATATATTAACACTACTGCATTCGAATCAAAATATGGTTACAAATTTATTTACAACAATTTTAATGACCCAAAAGAACAGCCCCAAAGATCCTGTTTATCCTGTTAATCCTGTCAAAACTCACATGAACCATATACACAAACTAGAATGAAAATTTATTTTCGTAAAAAAATAGCAAAGATACAAGATTGTCATTCTGAGTGCAGCGAAGAATCTGAGTATTTATGCGACTTTCAAGATTCTTCATTTCACTTCGTTTCATTCAGGATGACATGAATCTGGACTTTTTCAGCAGTCCCGGACGAGTCCTCTTGTTTCCTTGCTTAAAAGTATTGTTTGGGTCTTGGCTTATGGGTCTTTTTTTCTTTGACAGGATTACAGGATTTGCAGGATGCTTTAGGGTAATGCTTTGGGGTCTTAAAAAACATTTTATAATTATTTGTTTTAATATATTGGACTGTTCCATAAGCTCTGTTTAGGTGATAAAGACATTCGATTGTATTTTTCTATTTTTTAACAATCCTGTTGATCCTGTAAATCCTGTCTAAAAAAATTGTTTACCCCAAAGCCTCACATACAAAGCCTTTTATCCCTCTTATCCCATCAAAACTCACATAAACCATATACACAAACTAGAATTAACCATTTATTTTCGTAAAAAAAACAACCCGTAAGCTACGACATACATTCTTTTATATATCATAGCTCTCATTTTCCACCGCCGGCTCAACCGGGCCGCCGAAGCCTTCCCCTGCCTGGCGTAGCAATTCCTCCACCGGGTGCTCGGGCCAGAAATGCGTCAGTATCAACCTCTTCACCTCTGCTCGGGAGGCAGCTTCTCCTGCCTGGCGGGCAGTATGGTGCTTACCGTATAAATAATCAGCGTCCCCATCCAGACCGCTTCCCTCACTTAAATATATATCTACTTCATGGGCCAAGGTAATGAGATTTTCGTTGGGAGCACAGTCCCCGGAAAAGACCAGCGTTTTCTCGCCCGCCTTAATCGAAACCGCATAACCCGGCTTGCTGTGGGGCACCGCCAGAAACCGCAGCGACATTTCCCCCACCTCTGCCCGGCGCAAATTCAGACCCTGCTCCTGCCCCAGGGGCAGCCCTTCGTAAGGGAGCACATTAAGGCCCGGCTTTGACTTAAATGTATTAAAGACTTCCGCCGGCTCCGTAGGCATATATACATTTAAAGGATACGGTCGATCCCTCTGTTTCACCGCCCAATCCATGGCATGCTGCAGGCAATACAAGTCCGTATAATGATCCGGGTGAAGGTGGGAGAGCAGTAAAGCATCCAGCCGCCGCATATCCATATGGCGGCACAGGTTACTGAATGTACCGTTACCCGCATCCAGCATAATATTAGTGTTCCCCGCCCGTACCAGGTAACCGGAGCAGGCACCGCCTGCCCGCGGGTACGGGGCCCAACAGCCCAATACCGTAAGTTGCAACACAAGTCCTCCTTCCCTTAAACATGTCTGGCTCTAAGGGTACATCCCACTTGTGGTTTCTTACATAGTTATATCCAAAACCAAGGCCATGTTTTCAAGAAGAATCCTCCGCTCGCTATACATGCCTATGTAAGAAGTTTTTTCCGTCAAGCTTAAGGTTTCCTGCCAGTGTACATTAATTTATCACTAAATAGTATCCTATAAACATACAATGGCCAATATGTAAGTAAAGAGATTTGATGAGTTTCCCAAAAATCAATGCCATAAACAACAAGGAGTGACTAGATGTATTACCCTCAAACTAAGGGAGAGGTTCGGTGGAATCTTTCCTTGGAAAGTGAATTTACAGGACCCAGGCAGGCGGGGTATACCTTTGTAATCGATGTGTTGGACAATGCGGCCCGGCTGGCTCTGTACCATATGAAGCAAAATTACAGCCAAAGTACAACTTTAGACACACAGCCTCCAGGGGATATACTACTGGAAGCCTTGCGGGAACAGGGCATCTCCCCCCACCAAGACGGACTTTATCCCATTAACGGAAAGATCCGCAGCTGGATTGAAGATACCATGTTCTAAGGTGTGAATAATATGAAAACGGAGACAGTCCCCCCAAAACCTTAGGGGGCACAGTCCCCGTTTTTTTATCCGCCTTTGCGGGCGAAGTAATTGACAATTCCCTTGGTTATTCCCTCAGCCGCCCTGGCTTTATAAGAATCGGTCATTAATAGCCTCTCTTCTTCCAGATTAGAGAGAAAAGATACTTCGGCTAGCACAGCCGGCATAACAGCCGTGCGCAACACTACAAAATTGGCCTGTTTTACACCAAGATTACGGCGGCCCAAAGATTTTAATAACTCACTTTGAACCCCTTGGGCCAAAATCAGGTTATCCGCCTGCGACACTCCCAGACCGGTAATATCATCACGCCGGTAATAGGTACTGGTGCCGCTCTTAGAAGTGACGGGGTTGGCGTTCATGTGTATACTGACAAAAATGTCTGCTTCGGCCCTGCGGGCAATATCCGTACGTTCTTCCAGACCTACAAATGTATCGTCTGACCTGGTTAATACCACCCGGGCCCCATTTTGTCTGAGCAAGTGGGCAGTTAAAAGGGCTACATCCAAATTTATATATTTTTCTGCTATGCCGGTGGACCCGTGTGTGCCGGGCTCACTCCCGCCATGACCGGGGTCTATGGCTATTACCTTGTTACGCAGGGAGTCCCCCAATTCAGGTACATACATTTCCAAAGCCAATTCCCTGCCGTCGTTGATCGATTGGGCAGAAAATAAAATAGAATCTTTAACGTCAAATACCAGGCGTACGGTATTAGGGTTTTTATCAAACCAGCTGGTACGCAGCCGGCTAACCAACTTACTGCTTACATCCAGTTCTTCCGGGATATCGCCGGTCTTAACACCTATCAGATCAACAACCAATCGATCAGGTCCGGTTAAGGTAAAAATGTTGTGTTCCATGGAAACGGTGGCGGCTATATTTACCATAACGCGACCGTCTGATTCCCGCACGTGTAACTTAGTCAACTGTGGATTAGCCGCATCTTCCTCATTCTGTCCCGGCTCCTCACCGGAATCAGGGTCTGGCTCACTACCCGCATCCGAGCCCGGTTTTTCATCGGTCCCCTTGGAATCTGACGGGTCTCCATCACTTTCGCTCTCTTCAGGCTGCTTTTCTTCTTTTTCCGGTGTGGTGGCCGAGGCGCTGTCAATACGAACCAACCAGCCTGCTATCCAGCCCACTGCCCCTTGGGAGGACTGCACTTTGTACCATTCACCCACTTTACCCAAAATGGTCATCCGCTCACCACGACTGACCTGTGTTATCACGTTGTGGTCAGCGCCCGGACCACCCCGCACATTTGCATCACTGCCATAGACTACAGCTTCCCCGGTAACGGGCGATTGCTGCTGTGCTATGGCCTTGATATCGACCAGCCAGCCGGCAACCCAGCCCATACCCCCGCCGGGCAACTGTACTTTGCACCACCCGTCTGAGGACTCTACTATGGGCAATTTGTCTCCTTCTTTGACGCGGGCCACTATATCGTTGGAGGTCCCAGGTCCACTACGAACATTTAAAGTACCTTCCTTGACCACGACCTGTTTGCTTATATTTTCCGTATCCCCGTTTGACTGGCCGTTATCAGTATTGGTATCAATATTGATATTGGTACCGGGAACAGCTGTCCCCTCTATGTCCACCAACCAACCGGCGACCCACCCTGTCTTCCCGCCGGGCAGTTGCACCTTGCACCACCCACCTGAGGATTCTATTATAGGTAGTTTGTCTCCACTTTCCGCGCGGGCTACTATGTCCTTGGACGTACCAGGACCGGACCGCACATTTAAAGCACCGTTTACCACGGCCTGTTTATTCACATTCTCAGTGTTCTGACTTGGCTGCCCAGTGCCTGTCTCTGGTGCCTGTGTTGTCTCCACATCTACCAGCCAACCTGCAACCCAGCCACTGCTGCCGCTGGGAAGTTTAACTTTGTACCAGTCACCGGATGAATCCAGAACCTCAAGCTTGTCTCCGTTATGTACTGTGCCCACTTGGGCATTTCCGGTTCCCGGCCCCCCACGCACATTCAGAATACCGGTCTTGATCACTACCTGCTTTGAGGTTCGGTCTGCTGCGGGAGCCTCTTCTTTTATATTTACCAGCCAGCCGGCGACCCAGCCGGCACTTCCGCTAGCCAGACGAACTTTGTACCAATCCCCCCGCTGTTCCAACACAGGCAATTGGTCTCCTTTTATGACCCGGTCACTTATACCGTGCTGCGGGCCCGGCCCGCTGCGCACATTTAACGAGGAAGCGTCCACCACTGCCACTGAAGCGGCGGCGCCCAACCCTGGGGATCCAAGCAAAAAAGCGAGGCAAAAAGTCAAACTGATCAACCAACCTTTTTTACGCCAATGTCTTTTTGTCTCTGTCGGCATGGTCTAACTCCTTTTCCGTTTTATCATTTTTAAAAGTAATTTCCAAACACCCCCTTAAATTCAACACTTTTCCCGGAAATCCTTCACTAAATAACTGTTTCATATATCTACCAGCCGTTTAGCATGTGGAATCCCAGTATTTCCTATAAATTTAGACGGAAGATATCTACAAATAGTTCCAATTGTTTAATTTCTAAACAAAAAAATAACCCTTTCCAAGGGTTATTTTAACCTTTTAATATATCAGGGTTCCTTTGTATCGGTATCGTTAAATCCATGTGTCCGGCTAAAGTCTCAACCTGCTGCCCCTCAATGAGAAAGACCACCTGATGGATACTGGAAAACTGAGTAAGGGTATTCACAATAGAATAAACAGTGAGCAATTCACCGGAAGATCCACCAGGGTGGTTATCAACCAATTCCTGTGAAAAGTCCACGGTACAAAGGCCGTCCCTGATATTTATATCCAAAAGCTTAGTACCCGCCGGAACCGTAAGTTGCTTACCTTCAGTTTGTGGTCCTTTGCACAGCTCCTCCATAGTTTTACGCGCAATTCCTGTTACTTTGGGAACTTCCCGCTGTTCAGGAACAAGATTACCGTCACCACCGGTAAAGTAAAGCACTATGGTGGTGGTTTCTCCGGTAACGGGCTCGGCGACGGTAGAAGAATCACTCGGCATCTCAGGGGGTTTGGTCAGACCGCTGCCGTTTACCTCCGTTATTTGTTCACTGCTACTTGAATCCTCCGGGGGTGAAGAGCATCCCACTAAACAAATAGCCAACAACAAAATAATTCCAATGGAACATTTTCTCATATCATCCCTCCTGCCGGGTTTGTCCATTTACTTATATATATGCAGACAACAGGGTAAGATATGACTGTTTTTATATCTTTCTTGAAGAAGGTGGTATTATACAAAAGCAACTTCCACAAATCGTTCTCTTTCTGGTCATCCTTTGTTCGGCCCAGTTAACGGTAATGTTACCCCCAGTCGCTGCTCAGTGTTCTGCGTGCGAAGCACTTACCGACCCAGGCAGGGACCTAGCTTTGATAACGCCGAATATCTGTGGTAGTGATGTATTGAGGCTGCAGAAAGAGTTAGCACAAATGGATTTTTACAGTGGGAAAATAGACGGCGTTTTTGGCCCCAAAACCGAACAAGCGGTGATTAGCTTTCAAAGGGCAAAGGGCTTAACACCGGACGGGGTGGTAGGACTAACCACCCAAGAAACAGTAGCAAATTCCGCAAGTAGCATGACTGCCAAAAATGAAGTACCCCCACCTGCAGGAAAAGTTGATTTGTTAATAGATACTAGGAGCAGAGTACTTACTGTTTTGGATGACGGCGAGCCTTACCGCAAATATGCGGTGGCCGTAGGAAAAAGGAAAACTCCCACTCCCATTGGGAACTGGCAGGTACAGCGAAAGGCACTGAATTGGGGAACAGGTTTTGGGACCAGGTGGATTGGTATTACAGTTCCCTGGGGCTTATACGGAGTGCACGGCACCAACAAACCTAACAGTATCGGCAGTTATGCCAGCCACGGGTGTATACGTATGAATAACATCAATGTAGAGGAGATTTACCCTTGGGTGCAAGAAGACAGCCGCATTATCATTATCGGCAACCCATTCACCTACAGGGCACCCAATTTCAGAATGATGCGCCACAACGAAAGGGGATCCGACGTGATGGAGATCCAAAGGCTGTTGCAAAGATACGGTTATTATGACGGTCCCATTGATGGGATATGGGGTGGAGGTATGGAAAAAGGAGTAATACAATTTAGGAAAGACAAAGGTATGCGGTATGATAATGCCGTGGACAATGAGGTGTACAAGGCTATAGGCATATAAAAAAGGGGACAGGGCTCCTTATTTTGATTTTTTAAAAAAGGTGCCTGTACCCTTTTTACATTTTTTATGCCGTACCTATGGTTGAATCTTTCTGTAAGTCTATTATCTGCGGCTCAAATTCAAGCTGGGCCAGTAAATCCACGTATTCATCCACGGTAATTTGGTCCCAGGGCTTACCGGCAAGGGCAACCAGAACGCCCTCCATGACATTGGTCCCAAAAGAACGTCCGTCAAGCACAGGTGTCGTTGTAATCAACGCTACCGCACCCCGCTCCCTCAGCATGTTTACGTCATCCATGGTAGTGGTGTTGGTGATAACCAGTTTGCCCGGCAATTTGGGGGGTAGATATTTTTTGATATAATGGTAGTCACCAGCAATAATCTCTGATTCCAGATAAAAACGCGCGAACTTGTTCGCCTTCGCTTCATTTTGGGCATCCTGTTTTTTCCCCGTAGGATAAAGCAAGCCAAAGGGCAAATGAGAAATTATTGGCAGCAATTTCCTGGCCACGCTTTCCAGCTTTTGCACTGATTTTATAGGATGGAGAATACCCAGGCCAAACATCAGGTCCCCCAGTGTTAAATCACACCCAGCTTCGGAAAAGGCTTGGGCCATGCCGAAACGATCCACACCGCTCACCATGAGCACTTTTGTATGGGGTTTAATATAATTAGTATTTTTTAATAAATAGCGAACAGTTTCCCGTTCCAGTGTATTTTTAAGACCGCTGCCGTCCACCACCGGAGTAACCTTGGCGGTCCGCATTAATTTCAAACCGTCTGACAAGGCATAGCGCTTTTTGCCGGCATATACGTAAACATCTATGCCGCCTAAACCTATGGCATCGATTGAGCCATCCAGTTCCTGAATTATCTGCATGGCTTTTTTAAAGTCGCCATCTGTTCCCCTGCGGCTGATTTCAAATTTTTCCCCCAGAAGTTCGGTTTCCACTTGATGATCCCGTTTAGACGAGCCAAGGCTTACGCTTACTACTCGTTTCAAAATAAAGCACTCCCTTGGACCAATTGACTGTAGTACCATTTTATCCAAATTCAGCTTCAAACACAAGCATATCGGGGTGTCACAGCATTTAAGGCCGTACTTTGAGGTCTTTTTTGTTTGGGATTTTTCTTTTGTGTAAGTTTTTTACGAAAATGTAGTTTTCTACTAGTTTGTGTATATGGGTCATATGGGTTTGATAGGAAAACATTTTGGGGTATTTCTTTGGGGTATTTTCTTAGACAGGATTAACAGGATCAACAGGATTTTTATCTTTGCTTGTTTTCCTTCATTTTTTCTTTGCATACAATATTTATTAGCATTAATTTGTCTTGGCGATTTTGTTATATTTTTAATAATTAACATTAACTCTTAGCTAACTCTTTTAAGCTTAAACTTATAACAATTAGCTATTTTTAAACGCTATCTTTTAATCCCTTATCCTGCGAATCCTGTAATCCTGTCTAATGTGTTTGCAGTTTTTCACAATATGACTTAGTCTTTTTCATTTCTTATTCAAAAGTGATTGATTAATTAACTGTTGAGTACGTTATTTTAATTTTTGGTAGTGCTTTATTGTGTTTTTTAGGGTCATGGCTTTGGGATGATCTTTATCCTGCTAATCCTGTAACCCTATCTAAGTTTTAGCCCTTAAGTCACGACCCTAATTGTTTTTACTCCAGTCTTACCAGCAATCTCCATTAAAAATACGGTTTGTCCAGGTAATCTGGCTTTACTTGCTCTGATTTTCCAGGAGTTCTAAGGCTTCGTCGAAATTATCTACATAACCTGAATCTAACAAATCCGCCTGTTCGGGAGAAAGAACAGGGTTCTCCATATTTTTGCGCAAATTTTCAGTCAGTGCGGGAAGTTTATCAGGCCTATCCATGCAAAAACACCACCTATTTTTCTTATAGTTGAGCCCCATGCTGCTTGAGTACCTTTTCTGCCAGGTCAAAACCGGCATCAGTAGTAACCACGGTAACCAGAAAGGCTTCTCCACCGGCCATTTCATTGCCGGCAAAGCCACTTACCGACGGATCGGCTCCCATTAGCACCCTGGTATCGGAATTACTGAACTTATCAGTGTTGGCAGAATAAAGGGTGAGGCCGGTGCCTGTTTCGGCCCTGCCCATCATGGGATTATTGTATTCATCGTCATGGTTCACTCCAAACTTAGAAACCCGGTCCACCTGCACATCTTTATACCCCATATTTTTAAGCTTTTTCGATGCCTTTTCGGCATCCATGCTGGAGCCGAAATAGGCCAGTATAGACCGCTCTCCAGGGTTTAACATTAAAGTTACCTCCCAATCGATTAAATATGGTTCCATGATATTTTCCCCAGATAACAGAAAAAAAATCACGCAGCAAGTGGGGACGGTTCTTGCTTGCCCTCAAAAGTATGGGATAGTAAACCTATTCCACTGTCTCATTTAAAGCAAAAAAAATCCCCCACAAAAAAGTGGGGAAGGAAAGGAAATTTGCGATATGGTATTGTCTTCCAATCTGTTTAAGAGAATCCTTTTTTCGATATTTTATAACTTTCCTTGATTACTTTTGCTTGCTGTCAAGCTTTTCTATTTCCTTTAATGCTTCGGTTCCATTTTCAGCATAAACTCTTAATATAGTTCGAATTTTGTCTTTTTTTCTACATCCATATTGTCTAACATAACAGCCCTTATGTAAATCGGACTGTGGGTGGATTTACATAAGGACTTTTATCCTACTGTCCCACGTCTGTATTACCAGGTATCGTTTTGCATGGGATTTACTTGAAATGGAACGCATCTGTCACAGATTGCATATTATTGCAAATAAATACAAAAACCGGAGGTGTTTTACATGTATAGGAACAGTGATCAAAAACCTGAGCCTAAGAGTACTCAAGCAGTGCCATATCAAGATCAAAGTCAGCCGATCGGGTACTGTCCACCCTCACCGGGTATGGAATTGGCACGGGCGTACGTACCCATTCAAAGACTCGGGCAGGTTTACCCCCCAGGCAAAGCTTTGGAAGTGGGTACCATGTTTCCCGAATTGTACCGTCCTTATCACTATTAAAACTGGAGGTGATTTTTAATGGATTCTCGCAGCCAATCCCTATTGCTGCGCAAAATACAGGAGTTATCCTTTGTAGCGGTGGATTTGAACTTGTTCCTGGATACGCACCCGGGAGACCGGCGGGCGCTGGAAATGTACAACAATGTACACCGCGACTTAATGCAAGCTGTCCGCAAATATGAACAGGTATACGGGCCCCTGGTCAATTTCGGTTATTCCCCTGTTATGCAAGACAGCTGGACCTGGGTGGAAAGCCCATGGCCGTGGGAAATAAAGTATTAAGTCAGTATAAATCAAAATTTTAAGGAAGGAATGTTAATATGTGGCTGTATGAAAAGAAACTGCAGGTACCCGTCCGGGTTACATCGCCTGACCCCCGCATGGCTAAGTATGTCATCACTCAGTACGGTGGGCCGGAGGGAGAATTATCAGCGTCGCTCCGTTACCTAAACATGCGATACACAATGCCCACCGGCAAAGCAAAGGGAGTTTTGCCTATATGTACATAGCACCTTTTACCACTGCCATTAATATATTTATACCATGGAAACAGAAGTACCAGAAAAAGTGCGGCGCGCAATTAGAACCATGGTTAAGGTAGCCATTCGCATCTTGGAAAAAGAAAGTGTCTCAGAAATAAAAAACCAGACCAAAAATCCCAATGAAAAGCCTGGCAGTTGATACTAGGCTTCTTTTTTTTCCTAATCGCCACCCAATACCCAAAACGAATTAGTTCGCGAACAGAACAATCAACAAAAAACCACGCATACTTCTGAACTTTTGTTTCCACAGAGTTATTCACACTTTACCCACAGCCTGTGAATAGTGTCGAAATTCTTAGTTATTTTGCCAACAGACGCTCCCACCAGGATAACTGCCTTCTTTCTTCCATTGCCTGCCTTGCCCTCTCTACCAATTTACGATCCCGTTCAGCAATATCTCTTCGCAATTGCTGATCATTCTTCTGCCCCTGTTCCTCATACTGAGTCAATTTGATCACTCCTAATACTGAAGACCCGCGTAAAACCAAAGTACCGCCCAGAATAATACGAAAATAGTAACAAATGCATGTCCTAAGATTTTATTCGATTCAAATTCATCACAAATTGTTTTTATGTATTTATTAACCGGTTTCTTGATTGCGTTTTCTATGTGCGTTAACACTAAAAAACCTCCTCCGGCTCGAATCTACACCTCAATCTCATCGATTGTTTTGCAGACCAGGATTATTTGTTCAATTTCATCCTCTGATATTTGAAATTTAGCAAGGAACTTGTTTATGTGCTCTTTATTTTGCTTATAGTAATTAATCAAATCCTCATCCCTAAGTCTGTGCTCTGTTATTCTCAATTTATATCTACCTTTCTATAACACAGAGTAATATGTAATATTTTTCATATATTAGGTTTCTTCGACAAATCGACTGATTTTCCTGCAACTACCTAGGACTTTTATCCTAAGTTTATAGGACTGTTGTCATACTGCAATTGAATTACCCAAACCCCAAAAGGGACTAATGTTCTAAGAAAAAACTTACAGAAAGAAATGATTCTCAGAGAGGTATAGCTAAAATGATTTCCAGAAAATAATTCCTTTCATAACACAACTTCAAAGCACCTAAATTTGCTCCCAACCAGCGAGGGTAATAACATATGTAAAGACACAGCGGCTACTATTTAAGCTGGTAGTATCATTAATTAAATCATTGCTTCTATGGCAGGATTACCAGGGAAATATGTTTTTCCGTACGTGGATCTGGACGGCGAAGCTTACGGAGCAATTCTTCATGGCACCCTGAGTAATAAGAATTGAGGAGCCAGGGCCCGGGAAGGTGTGTCGTCCGTCGGCTGGTGGCGGGCGCCACCTGGGGATGAAGAGAGTAACTTACTTACTGTTAAGAAAGCACGTTCAATGCTCTTTCACTTTTCGTTCTGCGGCCAAAGTGCGGCAGAGCCATATTCTTGCTATGGGTGGATTGTATTGGGATGTAGTTGAGGAGTTTTTAGCTCGGGCTAAAATCCGGGGCGTTGTTTTGCCTCTGAATCTGGGGAGTCAAGATGTGGCTCAGGAATGGAAAAACCACCTCACCGGTAAAGTGTGCCAGGTTTGAAACCTGGTCGTGCCTGCAGGAATAAGGGAGGAAAGGCAGTTAGCAGTTGTTTTAATATACCAGTAAGATCGATAACAGACAAATAATACTAAGACAGTTTAACCTTTTCAACCATTCAATAATCATACTTCGTATCCATCCCAGCTAATCCTGTCTACCGCCGCTCGTAGATCTGCCTCCCCGGGTTTTTATTTACTCTTGGAATAACATGGTATAAAATGTAATTGAAGGATTATTGCCTATCAACTTTTATCTTTATTTGCCCCACCATTACGGCCCTGGCCAATCTGCCGGCCCATGATAGTCGTCGCCAATCCAAAAGCGGCACCGGGACTGTAAGCATAGCGATCCACTGGTAACAGCCCTAAAGTTTTATTTTCATATAGGCTGTTAGGACGGGACATATTTTTCGCTCGCGTTATGGTGAATGTTTCATGGAGCGATTACAGATACTTGAAATGGCACTCGATAACTGGATAGAGTCTGATTGAAAGTATGATTATAATTCTTGCTGACAGATGAAATATTAAGAATGCTGTTCCTGATACATGGTTAAAATCATATCTAAAAGGTGATGTTAATGGCACTTTCCCGAGTAAAACAGGTTGTTGAACAGATCAAAACCTTTTCGCCAGCTGAGAAAATTGAATTATTTAAGGCCTTGTTTAATGAAAAACTCATTCCAATCGACAAGGAGCACTTTACTGAAGACGAAATTAACGAAATAAAAACTGCCCAGCAAGAAGTTACCCATGGAGAGTGGGTGGATTTTGATGAGTTTCGAAAAAAGCTCGACTTATAAAATCCATCTCTCAAAAAGATCTACTAAATTTTTATCCAAATTGATAAAAAAACGACAACGCGAATACTTGATAAAATTGAGTTATTGAAAGCTGACCCCTATCTCTTGCCAGGTGTAAAGCAATTAACTGGTAAGCTTGAAGGTCTCTACCGGCTACGCATCGGTAACTACCGTGCAGTTTATGAAGTCAATGAGAAAGGCCACATAGTTATAGTTCTTGTTATTGGTCCAAGAGGCGATATATATAACAAAGTTTAATTTGACAAATCCTTCGTAAAATCAGGTAGTAAGATAATGCCCCCAATTGCCCGGATTAAGCGATTAGTTATAAAATGATGGAAAGGATGTTTTCAGTTTTCCCTCCTTCAAATGAATTCATTGGGTGACTTACAAATTATCTCAACTCAAACGTTATGGGGAATGCGTCCGCCCTTCTTGTATAACGGTAAGATGAGATCAGATACAAACGAATAGTCTACAAATTCAATATAGTCTATGAGTTCCCTATCAAATCCAAGCGTGTTATAAGCTCATGGGAAAAAGATCCAACTGGAGGTCTGGCATAATCTATGCACCTCGCTTGGTTTTGTAGTTTTTTTTCACGATTACTACTTAATTCTACAAGCGACGGTGCATTTCCTATTTTTGGGGGTGTTTATCTAGAACTTTTCGAACAGACTCAATAACTTATAAATTGGGTGTCGAATTACGTCAGAATCACTATCGTTATAAGGCCCCTGAGCAAATAACCCAGGGGCCTTATAATGATATCAATTTTGGTCGCCGATTCCATGGTTTAAATCCTCTAAATTAAACTTGACCACTTCATTTTGCAGTTCCCCTGCAATGTTAGCCAGTTCTTGTGCAGCACCGGAAATTTGCTGAACCGTGGATGTTATTTGTTCGTTTGACGCTGACAACTGCTGCATACCCTCATTGGCCTGGTTGGAACCGGTAGCAACATCCTGAATTACAGTGGTATTCTTTTCTATAGCTTTAATGATTTGCTCTAAGGAGGCACCTGCATTATTAGCTACATGAACCCCGTCATCAACTTCCACCACACTACTATCAATTGCTGTAACCGCCTCACCGACACCTACCTGTATTTTTTCTATTAAGCCTGTAATTTCACCGGCAGCACCGGCAGACTGTTCAGCTAACTTGCGTACTTCTTCGGCCACCACGGCAAATCCCCGCCCGTGTTCACCGGCCCGGGCTGCCTCAATAGCGGCGTTTAAGGCAAGGAGGTTAGTTTGGTCAGCGATGTTTGTAATGGTGCTGATTATTTCACCTATTTGATTTGATTGCTCACCCAGGTTCTTAACAGCAGTGGCAACATTTTGTGATGACTGAGATATGGACTGCATTTTCTCAACCGTTTCCTGTACAGCCTTATTTCCTTCTTCTGCTACCTGCTGTACCTGTTCTGACTCTTTTGCTGCCTCTCCGGCATTTTCAGCACCCTGCTCTGATGTAGCTGCCACTTCATTGGTGGTGCTGGCAACTTCCTCTACGGTGGCACTTACCTCTTCGCTGGAGGAAGCCATTTCCTGGCTGTGGGAAGCCAGTTTCTCTGAATTCCCCTGAATTCTAATTATTATACTCTTAATATTAGTAAACATTTGCCCAAACGATTTTATGAGGCTTCCAATTTCATCATTACTCTTATAGTTAACATTCACGCCCCCGGTTAAATCACCCTGGGCTACCCTGGAAACCGCCTGATCTAATTTGGATATGGGACGCACTGCTGAAGTGACTATAATGTAAAGCAGGACAAGTGCCAGTAAAATACTTGATATTGCAATTAGAGCGGAAAAGCGTTTATTTGCTGCTAACCGGTTCATGATTTCTTCCCGAGAAAATACAGCTTTTACGTAACCTTTTAATTCCCCGCTGAAATCATGATATGGCATAGCTATTACACTATGCATCCTGTCATTTGTTAGGCCGTATTGTGTCTCACCTGTTTCCTTAACTTTCTCAAGTAGCTTAGAGTCTATTTGGTAATTATCATCCGTCGAACTGGCTTGCGATAATAATTCTTCGGGTTCACCGGAGGAACCGTAATTATAAATATAATAATCCCCGGGGGCTACCTCTTTAACATCTTCAAGAAATGATTCATTAAATCTTAGTCCGGTTTCAACAGTGCCAACAAATTCCTCGTTGTCAAAAACGGGTACCAATACCCTAAATCCGTATCCGGCTTTTCCCCCTTCCAACCCCATAACTTCCTCTTGTTTTTCATTGGCGACTACTACAGAGGGTCTTATACTACTAATATCATCATCAAAATCGTCGGGTCTGTTTAACCTTGCAAATGCTGTGGAAGGTGGGACATTGAATTGAATATTGTAATACCCCCTCTCCTTTAAATCCGCAAAAGTTGGCTTCAGTTTTTCTATTAGTTTATCTCTCTCACCGTTGGCAAATAGGTCAACTATTTCTTGATCCGTAGCAATAGGTACGATCACCGAACGGGATACATCAAGGTATTCATCCATTTTTTGATAGAACAGGTCCGTTACAAATTCATTTTGTTTAGTCTCATTGGTTAGTATTAGATTCTCAGCTCGGTTGTTGCTAGTGACAATTATTATTAAAACAACTGCAAGTAATAAGATTCCTACACTAAAGATTATTCTCTTCCCAAAGCTCAGGCCGAAGTTCAACCGTACCACTCCTAAAAATGTTTTTACAAAATTTATTGTTTATAATGGCAGAAATTATACAAAAATGAATCAACCAGGTTATCCCGATATGTTTACTAAAGCTCATCCCCTTTCAAGGCAAAAAAAAAGAGTTTGCGGTCATATTCGCTTTTAATTACCGCTATCATGCAGTGAGCAAACATTACGCAACCTATAACACTACTTAAGATTGTGAGAACTGAAAAATTTAATATTTTTCACAGAATTATCTCTTAAACCTTGTCATAGTGCTATTTTAAAGTAGATGCATAGATTTTCCTCCATTAACATTAAATTGTATAAAAAAGTTTTGTATCATCAAAAAAAGGTCAGTTTCTAAAACCCCGTACCCCCTGCCTAAAAGCAACAAGGGATACGGGGTTTTCATTTTTCAAATATATATAAACCGTGATACACTTTGACATCGGCTCACTAGCGTTGCACTGACAAAAACAATAACACTTCCCCGAATTAATAAGACGTTGGAATTCTCATTCAGGATTCCATTGGATCAAGCTGGTTGCCCGCACAAATTCACTTTTTCCTTTTGCACTTTTTGTTCTTTCCGCTTTGGTTCCCTCTTTGATATTGATTCGATCCCATACCAGAGGTAGGATGCACGGGTAAAGAATGGCCATTTATTACCAGAATCTTGAGGGGTGAATTCCATTACTAAATTGGTATATAACTCCATTGGACTCGCTATTTTTATTTTTGTTTTGTCTATAGATATCTATATAGCTGACACCATAGGCCCCGGTCAGAACGGGATTGGATATGTTTTTATTGCCGTTTGTATTTCATGAAGAATAATTGTAGGCTGCACACATGATATCATCCAAACAATTGGAGGAGTTAATCACCTCGAAAAACCCAAAAGTGAGAAGACTGAACAGCATTAACTTAATAAAAGAAAAACGCCCCCCGGAAGGGAGCGGGTTTCCATGTCGGCCTTCATGTTTAGGAAATTTGTCGTTAGCCTACCCAATCAATCTACTTGCCACGGTCTTGCTTTAACCGGGTCATTAACTCACTCATATTGGAAGGTGGGATTATTCTTTCCTTTCGATTTAACATTTGTATTGCGTTTTGCTCACAGAAGTTAACGCAAGCACCACATCCCAAGCATCTTTCTGTATCAATATTTATCACGTCTGTATTAGTTTCATTGTATTTTATGGCTTCGACCTGACAACTTTTGATACACTCACCACAGCCGATACAGGTATTTTCATCAACTGTGGCAATATAGTTAGTGGTCAATACCGCATTAGGAAGTTGGTGTTTGGTAATACCAGCCAGGAAACAACAGCAGCAGCCGCAACAATTACATATGAATGCCACATTGTGCCTGACGTTATCGCAAGTGTGAATTAGCCCTAATTCCTTGGCGAGACTTAGTTTTTCAAGTATCTCGCTAATAGATGCCTTTCTGGCAAAGCCCCTTTCTATCAGAAAGTCAGCAGCGGTACCCAAACTTATACATATATCCTCTACGGGATTGTCGCAGGCTTGATTTAAGTGCTGTGCTTCGTGACGGCAGTAACAATTGGTTAGCCCTCCCCTGCCGGCCTCTTTGATGAGTTCGGTGGCAAGCTCAAAGGTTAGTATTTCTGTTTTTATTTCAGGCACTACTGTTTCATAAAGCAGCGCCCTGGCCCGGGGAGTGGTGGGATTAAATAGTTCCTTTGAAAACTTTGGACCCAGGCGATAATCATGTATCAACTCGGCTAATTTTTTCATTGGTAAGGATTGATTTGTTCTCATAAAGACAAACTCAAAGAAGCCCACTAAAGCCATTGACAACATGAACCTTGACTGCCCGCGTTTTTTTGTTTCCAAGACCAGTCCTTTTTTGAGCATAGAACTAAGCAATTCTTTCAGTTGTCCGGGAGGAATATTTGTAACCACTTGTAGGTCTTCGAGAGTGGCAGGATCTAATGGGAATTTTGATGCAAGATAGGCCTCTTCATTGGTAAACAGGATAGATAAAATCTCATAAACGTTTATATCTTCAGGAAGACCTATAGGATTGCGATCAAGCCTTTCGCGAAGCTTGACCAGCAATTCATTTTTATTTGCTAAATGCCCCACTTTTTCTTCCTCCAATATTAACTAATTAAAAATAATGAATGGAATCATCAAAGTATGAGATCTGCTCCAGGCCCTCATCAGTAACTACAAATGTATCTTCGATTCCCACAGCCCCTTCTTCAGGGAATATAAACTTAGGCTCCATGGCAAACACCATGCCTGATTGGAGAACCATGTCAAAGTTCTTGGCCAGAACCGGCAATTCGTCAAGCTCTATTCCTATGCCGTGGGCAATGAAACTTATCCTATCGTCATAGCCCATAAAATGGCCCTGGAAGCCATTTTCTGCAGCTATATTGTAGGCAGTTTCAAAAAGGTCTTTTCCGTTAACACCCGGTTTAGCTGCCTTTACTACTTTGTCTCTAATCTGCAGGGCAACATCGTAGGCTTTGACAAGCTTGTCGGGTAACGATCCGATACAGAAAATTCTTGCTTGATCAACCATATAACCGTTGAGGTTTCCTACATAATCCACCATCACAGGTTCATTGCGGCCTATGACTTTAAACCCGGCACTTTGCGGATATGACGGGTTGAGCCCGGTACCACCGGTGGGGCCGTCAAAAAAGCTGGGGTATGATAAATTCCATCCTGACATCAAATGACCATAAAATAATTCTTGATTGAAACCTCTCATGCGAATGGCTCCCTGATGGCCATTAATTCTGTAAACAGACTCCAGCTTGCTCGCCAGTTCCACCTCGGTTATGCCTTCTTTCAAAACATTCGATATTTCTGAGAACATCAAGTTATTGAGGCGTGCTGTCTCCCTAAGCCTATCTATTTCATAAAGTGACTTTATCATCCTTGCCTTACGAATGATATTGGAAGCGTCAACAACTTCCAAAGGAGATAATGCACTTTGATATTTTAAGAATAATTTGGCCGGAAGCACATCCATCTCCAAGCCTATTCTTCCCTTACTACCTACTAAATTAATTATATTTTTAAACATATCCTTGGGATGTTGGGTAATTATATTGTCAAGAGCACTTTCCTCTTTTGCCCTTTTTAAACTTTTCCTCACAATTAAAACCGGCTCACCATGGGCGGGAATAAACAGATGGGCATTTTGACATGTGCCGCTGAAATAGAACAAATCCGCCTTCTGTAGTATTAATGCACCGTCAATGTCTTTCTCCAAGAGGCTCTGCTGAAATCTGCTGATCCTGGAGGTCAATTCCTCCTTAGGGGTATAACGAATTTCGATATCAGATAAATTCATGGCTTCGAACCTCCTTAATTTTTGTTACGGCTAAAAATCATTGTATTTTATAATCCAAATATACTTTGATATATTATGCTTTTGGGGTTAAATGCCGGCGGTCTCCTTAACGGCTTTTTTTAGTGTTTCTTTCCCACTGCTTGAAAAGAGTTGGGTTATAATCCGGGTGGTTTACTTCAGAACGCATTTCAGCAAGTAATTCCTTCGCAGTGACAGGGTCTATATTAGGATGCTTCCAAACAAGGTGGTTACCGGTCCAGTGGCTCCAGTTCCAATCCGTGATCATATTTTGTTCCTTACATTGGTAATAGAAGGGGGTACCCGGCAGGGGTACGGTAATATTAAACAAAGAAACGATTATACCCAGATCTATTATCTTTTTCTTTGCCTCCCTGATGCTTTCAACTGTATCATCTTCAAAACAGATCATGTATGTCGATGTGACACCTATATTTAGTTGCCTCAGTAGTTTAAGGGTGTCCTCCATAAATTTTTGCCTGGTTTTGCGTTTTGTTTTTTCAAGGTTTTTATCATTTAAAGACTCCAACCCCACCAATAGGAAGCTCAACCCACTATCCCGTAATTCCCTTATGCCATCTTCTCCACAAAAAGCCAGGGCTTGGAAACTGGTCAACATGCCAAAATACATGTCCCTCTTTTTGATAGCATGAAGTACTTCTTGACCAAACGTATTAAACATGTGTGTTTCTTGGTTTGAAATATATACGGATTTGATGCCATTCCATTTGTAGTAGTCTAAGATTTCCTCAACGGCATCAATAGATAAAGGATAATCTCCCCCCGGTTGAAATACCGGGTCGGCACAATAGGTACACCTGTTTGGGCAACCTCTTTTAAATATTAAGTGCCCTATTTGGGTTTTCCGTCCTAACCAATCCGCCCTTGTGATTAAATCAGGGTGCTTAATGTCCTCAGCTGATTTTGGACTTAGTCCTATGGCCTGGTTAAGCACATTTTCCCCATAGCCCCAGAACAACCGGTCAAAAACTTGATTCATGGCTGGTTCGTCAGTCATAACTGCATAACCACCGAGCCATACTTCTTTGATACCGTATTCTCTCTTTGCCAAGTGTGCCATTTTGATGGCCCAGGGAAGGGTCCACGTAAATGCAGATATGCACAATACATCGTAAACACCGCTCTCCATGTGTTCTATTATGGTTGTGCTATAGGGGTGATGAAGGAAGGTGGGTCCTTTAATATTAGCCTCCAGGAAAGCAAATCCATAATCCTTTTGCCAGGTTGAAAACTTCCACTCCTCAGGAATGTCTGTAATATACTCTGCAAAACCATTTAAATACCCGTCATTGGTTAAAACCGGAAGCCTCCGATGCAATGGATCGTTTTCGTAAACATCTCTTGGAGCTGATGTTATAAGAACTCTTTCAGGACGCGGAACAAAATTGGTTTCCTTTAAGTATACAACCCTACCTTTTGCCATTTACCAAACCTCCCTAATTCTTTTTGAGATGTAATTTCCATAATACTATATCATTTGATAGGGTAACTAACGATAAAGTAAAATTTTGTTAAAACTTATTTAACTTATTTACTTTGTTAACATCTTCTTACCGCACTATTTAGAGACTATAGACTGTTATTTCATTTAACATTCTCACTATATCGGTTTGTTTTAATCACTTGATAGGTTAACTTTAGTCATAAGCTTGTAGGTTTGATATGACATTTTGCGTCATAAAGCATTGAAAGATATTTAACATTTTGCGCAATCATTAATTCACGCATGTTAGTCTGTTAACAGAAAAAAACCTATCCTCTGAGGATAGGTTTTTTAGAACTTGGATTTCTGCTCCCATATTTTAAGTATTCGTATAGCTATTTTTTCAGGTAAGGTACGCATTTCTCTTTCATAGTAAGAAAGGGTTTGCCTGGTAATGCCTAGAACCTGGGCTAATTCGTTTTGGTTTAAACCATATTTGGTCCTAAACTCCCTTATTGCCTTGGCATTAACCTGTAGTTCCCTGTAATTCATTGGAATCACAGCCTGTGGTTGCGCATTCTCATTTTTTTGATTCGGTATTTTTATTTTTTCCTGTCGTGTTTTTCTTTTTCTCTCTTTGATCATCCATAAATCAGATGACAATTTGACACTTAATGGAGTATCTAGCCAACTATTAAAATATCCTTTAATTCTGTTAGGTGGCTCCAGGACAGGGATATCCTCCAGCACTCCTATTTGCTGCAGCCGGACATGAGCCTTAATAAAAGCATCTACTGATTGCCCGGGATTACGGTAGTTGGCTGTTTTTCCGCAGAAATCCAGTATAGTTTGAGGTGAAGCACGGGGGTACATTCCTTTTTTTCCGGCTGTTATACCAAGTAATATCCAGTACGTCCCTAGCTTCTTAGTGAAAGCCTCATGGTAAGGGTCCAATCGGAGTAAAGCAGTACTATAATAGCCTATCCAGCGTAAACCGTCCGGGTTTAAAAAAGCTGCCAGGGCTTGGCCACAACGAAACCCGAAAGACTTCCACTCGTGTTTACCTCTTTTGTAGCTTACGTCCACAATATCAAGCAGTCTATCGGGCCGTTCCCTACCAAAGGTCATTTTCCCGCGATTTTTATAATCCTGCCAGGTCATTGTTAATCTCAGGTCGGCAAGGAGTAACACATTTTCTTTTAAATCATTGATTAGCTTTTGCCTGCTGCCGTTACGCACCTTTACCGACCGGTATTCAGCGATTTCTTCCAGGCTTATTTTAGCAATGTCATAACCGGGATTTTTAAGCTGTGCTACCTTACTCAGTAGAATCAAATAAACATCTGCTGTTTCTACTGATAATTTTCTAACTGTATTCCTGAGAATTCCGGAGTATATAAAGTTCCAGCGGGGATTCATGTAGAGTTTTTGGAGGGATGCCGCTTTTTTCAGGACTTCACCGGGCCAAAAAGGGTATCCTTTGTATGGAGGATCACAGAAAATGTTGATGTATCCATCCCTTGATTCATAGTGGTAGTGCGGCCGGCCATAAAAATCCGATGTCCAGTGAAAATCAAGACCTCCCGCGTAAAGTGCACGCAGAATTACATATACAACCGGGTTTGTCGGGATTGGCATCTTAAATTCAGATATCGATAAACTTGTGCTTTTTTTCTTCAAATCAGGATACATGAGGAAATAACACTCCTTTTCAATGTTCACCCAATCGAAATCTATCGATTCCTACTATTAAGAAATCACCATTCTTCACAGCCTGGGCAATCAGTGCTAATTTGATGTATTTCCCTGTGCAGTGAAATAGTCGTGATACACGTGTGGATCGGAATATTAACTTAAGCGGTAAGAACGAATAATGCGGGAATAAACTAAACTGAGTAAGAAATAAAAAACCAGGTTAGAAAAAACAATTAATTTATGCCAAAGCCTTGCTGTATATCTCTTTATCCTGGCCATAACCTTCCAGGGTATTTCAGGATAAGCTGACCTGGTGGCTTGAGATATATTTTTGGTTGCTTCCCCTATAATTCAAAGCGTCTGATTACCGCTTCTATAAGGCTTTTTCAGTGACCTCATCAACATTTTTTTGGGGAATATCCTCTAATTCATTTTTCAAACTCCCTGGATACTATTATAACCTATAGACAGGTTTTATTCCAGTATTTTCAAGTAGGTGTAGCTTACTTTAAATATGTACATTTTATGCATAACTAATAATGGTACGGAGGTTAAACATCATGGAAAAACTACCTTCAGTAGCCGCTTACGTTCGGGTATCAACCGAGGATCAAGCCGAACAAGGGCTTAGTATTCCTAACCAAAAATCAAGGCTGAAAGCATATTGTTCAATCACAGGGTTGGCAGGTTTGAATTTTATATAGATGACGGACGGTCCGGTAAAGACTTGAAGCGACCTGGGATACAGCAAATTTTACTGGACATATACGAAGGTAAAATTGATACCGTCCTGGTATTGAAGCTGGACCGCCTTTCCCGACGGCAAAAAGATGTTTTATAACTTATTGAGGATGTATTCGAGCCTAGCGGTATTCGCTTTGTATCAGCCACGGAAAACTTTGATACCTCCACCCCGTTTGGCCGCGCAATGCTGAGTATGCTTGCAGTATTTGCGCAGCTGGAGAGAGATACAATTATCCAGCGTTCAAAGTGGGGTAAGCTTGAGGCCGCCAAAGCCGGCAGGTGGCAAGGGGGCCAGGTATATGGCTACAAGTATATCCCGGGCACTTATAAGCTGCAGCCCAAGGAATCAGAGGCCCAGATTGTTCGCCAAGTTTTCGATCTGTATGAAACTTACGGTATGAGAAAAATCGCCGATATTCTAAACGGGAAAAAAGTATCCAGTCCCAGGGGTAGAAGGTGGTCTCATGAGCTAGTAAGCTATATCCTAACTAACCCCGTTTACCTGGGGAAAATACGTCACCTGGGAAAAGATTATAGTGCTATGCACGAACCTATCATCACCCAGGAGCAGTGGAACAAGTCCCAAGCTACCTATGAAAGAAGGCAAAAATTTAAAATCCGCAGGTATGGTGATAGCCTAATAGCTGGATTAGTTTTCTGCGGTGAATGTGGGGCAAGAATGCGGTATAAAACGGTAAAGCAAAAATACCCTAAAAAAAAACCCCCGGACAATACACTATTTTGTTTGCTACAGCCAGCATGATAAAGGTAAGGGTAAAATGTCTCGCGTAGACTTTTGCGATTGTGGGTATAAACATGTTAATGAGATTGAGAAGAAGGTTTTTAAGCAAATACATAACATAAGCATAAATGAAGAGCTCATTAGAAGTGAAATTGAAAAAGAAGTAAGCACCTCAAAAAATGGTAACAGCCAAGTTGAAAGCCAGATGGCCAGAAGTAAAAAGGAGTTAAAAGGAATTGAGTCCGCCTTAAACCGCTGGTACGACGCTTTCGAGCATGGCGCTCTGGATCCGGCTGAGCTTGCGGAAAGGGTTCAGCAGCTAAAGGAGAAAAGGAATCGCTTGGAAGAGCACATAGAGATCCTGAGAGGGAAACTTAGGGAAAAAAAGCAGCAAAGTATACATGCCGAAAATGTGATCACTCAAATTAGAAACTTTAATAAGATTTGGAGTGAATCAAAATACGACGAGCGAAAGGAAATTATTCAGGGTCTGGTAAAGAAAGTGGAAGTGTATAAAAACGATGAAACCCGCGTGGAATTTGACTTATAGCTCTATGTACATATAGGCAGGTTCCCCAGGGAGTTTTGCCTATATGTATATTGCACCACTCACCCCTATCATTAATATAATTTACCATGGAAAAAGAGATACCAGAAAAAGTGCGGCGCGCAATTAGAACCATGATTAAAGTGGCTATCCGTATTCTAGAGAAGGAGTGTATTTCAGAAAAGGAAAAACAAGACCAAATTACTAATGAAAAGCCCAGCTAATCCGGGCTCTTCTTTTTTCTAGAAAATCGCCTTTGCTGAATTAAGTAAGGCAGCACATTCAAGTGTAGGAAATTTTTTATCCCATCTTCAGGGTAAGTAACTAAGTAACTCTATTAAAGAGTCTGTTCGAAAAGATTAAATAATAAAAATCTGTTTAAATCCCCCAGCAACATCATCCAACCGATTGATCTGTTCTGCTGAAAACTCCGCCAGCCATCTATCCGGTATAGCCTCGAAGCCCCAGTAAACCCCAGCAAGGCCCCCAGTTATTGCTCCAATGGTATCAGCATCACCACCCAGGTTAACGGCCCTTATCACGGCCTCTTCTAAAGAAGACCCCTTAAAAAAGCAGGATAAAGCGCAGGCCAAAGAATCGACGGTATAACCACTAGGCACCAGATTATCGTATTGCCGTTTTTCAATGTCAAAAAGCTTATCAAGGACTAGCTTCTTAGCAACACCCAAAAACTTAGGTGGAACCAATCCTAGAAATGTATCTTTTGTCTTTTCCCACGCTAATACTTTATTAGTAGTGCCTAAAATAAAATCCCGGGCTAAAAGACAATACAGACAACATGTTAGCCCAGCTTCCGGTTCCCAATGAGTCATGCGTGCAATCATCATGCTCATCATATAAATATCAGCTGGATCCTTGTACATAAAAGCAACAGGCAGAGTTCTCATTAATGCTCCGTTACCAGCTGTAAGACCCTCTTCTTTATGTATTTCTTCAGCGGCCTTTTGCCAGTTCTTTAGTTTTTTATATTTCCTTATAGCAATCCTAATAAAGAGCCCCATAGCTGGATGGTCAATATTGGCAAACTCAATAAAGTTTTCGCCAATACGCCTTACAGGATCATGGGGGTTAGCAAGAATACCTTCCGCAACGGCAATAGTCATTGCGGTATCATCTGTCCATTCACCAGGCTTTAGCCCTAACCAGCCACCGCCATCGATGTCCCTTAATTGGCCATGTCTTCTTATTATTTCTTCTTTAGAAAGATACTCTACAGTGGATCCTAATGCATCACCTACTGCCAAGCCAAACAGCCCTCCGTGAATTCGGTTCAGGGATATCACCCCTCTCAAATGAAGGTCATTGAGGTCCAGTTGCAAGAAAATCTTGCTGAGTAGTTAACTTCCTTTTATTCTTATATAATAGAAAAACACTCATCGTATAGTGGACCAGTGGCTTTTCCAGGAGTTTATTATATTTTCCTTATGACTAAAATTAAAGTTTCCACCCTAATCCCATAGTCTGCTACCCAAATTAGCCATCTTAAACTATTATCATTTAAGCACATCTATTGCCTTCCTAACGACATCCTTTAATTCCGTTGAATTTTCTTCTATTTCCTGTTATTCGGATAAAAATGTCAGATAAAAAAAGGTAATATTGCCAGTAAAGTTGGGAAATCTGGTTCCGATAAATAATAAAAAATGTTTACATTTAGAGCTCCAACTATGGATAATGCGAAGTTAAGAATTTTATGTAGGTAGATATTGTTGTAGAAAAAGAAACCTGCTTAATGCTTTTCTTGCTCATTTTTAGCCTTATAAAACTTGGCCCTGTAATGACCAATTGTAAAGATAGATCCTACCATTGATAATGTAAAACATATTCCTAAACAAAAAAATATAATAACCGGAAAGGATAGAATGATCTCTATTTCATGAGGCAATTGTAGTGCGCTCACAATTAATAAAAAAAATCCGTTGATACCAATAATTATACTCCAAATAATGGCAGCCAACCAAAATGGAAATGATAATCCAATGTATGTGTCGGTTTTCACTAAAAAAACACTAAATTCATTATCTAGCATCGCAGCAAATACAGCGAAACTTGCTATTGTTATACTCAATATCATTATCGCTGCATTAAGCAGCCAATCACCTAGCCTTAACAATACTTGCTCAACTAAATGCAATTCGCATTGGCTTAAAATAAATAATACCATAAGAGCAACAATAATAGATGTTAGCCATTCCCAAAGTCTAAATATTTCTGTTTCATTTTTGTATTTTTTATATACAGTCATAAAACGGTACTCTTTATTCATTTAAATCACTTTTATTTTGAATAGTCTCAATTATTGCTTGATATATGTCCTGACCTTGGTCTAAAATATCAAATGTTGTCTTCTCTATATAATTTTTAGAAGAAAAACTTTTTGCTTTTTGCTCGCTATCATAACCATAATAATTAGCTTCACCTTGCCCGCTAATGACTTTATAGGTTCCCTCTTCAATTATAGTATCTTCAAACTTCAAGTTTTTACCTGAAAACTCAATTTCAGATTTTAAATATTTAGTCTTTTTTAATTCTTGATCCAATCTTTTAAAATAAGGACTATAATCAGGGTTTGAGGGAATTAGTGTAAACTTAACTCTTGATATTCTTTCTAATGACCTAATGGTCTTAATTAAGTCATTATCTCTCTTTTTAGGAAAAATATCCAGCTGCCCGATCCCCTCACCATTAATCATACATAGCATAGCAAATGCTTTACACATAGACTTTATCGAGAGATTTGACTTATACTCAAAAGCTATCAACTCTGTTTCTTTATCAAACACATAGTGTAACATCGTCTGTAAATACTTTGGGGCAATGCTTTTTACTTCAGTGTCTGTTTCAAAATCGTATTCTTTTATAACTTCTTGTGTAGTTCGAATAAGCCTACCTAATATGTACTTTTTGCCGTTAAAGAATTTTTCCTGTCCGGGGGAGAGCCCCCATGTGTAATTTTTGTTTTTGTAAGTATAATCATATTTTTGGCTTGGTTTTTTAAGGCAGACTACAATTTCTTCTAACATTTCTGGGATATCATTGGAAAACAAATCTTCTGTAAGACTTAATTTAGCTATAATCACAGTCATTTTTTTACTTTTACTCAAAGTTTACCATCACCTCATTTTTTTAAGTATATACGGTAGTTTTTTTGTATTCTAACAAGCCAGGGAGATAGTCCCTCCGATTTTAATAAGGAGAAAAGAAGAAAAAAATTTACATTATATATCATTGATCAGTTATATGGATAATGCGAGCTTGACTGGGTATTTTTCAAATACCCAGTCTGCTTATAATATGATCGATAAATTAGAATTTACTGTTACGTATTTGCTATCTATATGCCTTTAAAAAATGGTTGATTATTAATACGATATAAGTTACTTGTTCTTCGGTTAAAGCGCGATCGCTTTCTCCTGTTTCACACTCTCCCACTTCATCCAAAATTGCGTTAAAATAAGAATTATGACATTGCTCAGACAATATTCGATACATATCATATAAAGATAGGTTTTCATCAGTATTAATTTTCTGGTTAATGTCATCAGCCATTTTAGAAATTGATTTTCGTCCATTTGTATAACGCTTTTTCCCAAAATTTAGTAGACCCTTCACCAGATTACTTTGAGAATCTAGTTCATCAATATTTATATTAGTTCCCATGTAGTCATTAATCGTTTCGGGATTTTTCGCTATATAAATGAATTCAATGACCTGCTCTAGTAAATCTCTAATTATTATATTAGCATGTCTTATTTTAAAAATATCTTTTCCGCTTAACATATTTAAAAAATTAATGTCTTCCAATAAGTTCGTTGAAAACGATATTTTTATAAATTCGAAAGTATTCAAAATGCTTTTTTCTTTTTTTAACTTTTGTAATAGAATCCAATTAATTTCTTGTATTTCTTTTTCTAATGAAGTTAAGATATCTTCTTTGATAAAAAGAAATTTTTCCATTATGCTCTCCTTATGCAACAATTAATTCCCATTTATCTATAAGCTATATAAATAATAAGAATTTATTTTTCCATTACCAAATTACCTATTATTAGCCTTATTTAAAGCCTAATTTCACACTGTTAAATGGAAGACAATAATATTAACTAGAAAGCATAGAAGCTTTTGAATATAAGATTTGAATTATGCGTAACACTTCGTCAGATGATAAAATTTCTTTTATTGAAGTCTCAAATTCCTCCTTATTATTACATGAATATTTAGGATCAAACCATTCACAATCCTCTTCATAGCTACTTCCAACAGATATTGCGACTGGAAACTCAGACTCTGGATTTGAGTACATTATTAATAATGTTTTAGAATAATTATCTAAGGCTGGCACTACTACATTGAACACAGTTGCAACTTTAAAATTAATTTCTTCTGAGCGCACCTTGATAAAGGTTGGCTTCCCATATAAAATATTATTAGTTTTTTCGGCCAGTAAAGAGATTTGTTCTTTCAATATTGAGTCTGGCATATCTTTCGTACTTTTTTCTAATTCCTTTGGATCTTTAAACCCCCACAAATCTTTGATCATATTTTCGCTCCTTTATACAATTTCAAATTTTAATGGTAAATGATCTGAGAAAGCAGTTTTGTTGATTTTATGATTGCTAATAAAGTTATAATTCTCTGTTCTTTCAACAACTCCAAAATATTCCCAATTGAACTTATCAATAAAATATGGCCTAATTAAAACCTCATCAAAAGAATACCAGAATATAGACAAATCCTGTTGATCATTATCCCCGTAATATGTCCCTTGAACCAACTTGTTATCTCCCATAAGTTTCCACATAGGATTAAAATATAAATACCGCTTTTCACCCTCTATTTTACGGTACTGTTTTCTTGCATTTGTGACTGACATAGTCGCATTAAATCCAAACACTCCAGCAACGCCTTGAGAGTATGGTTGCAAATTGAAATCACCAACAACTATGCTCTTAAAGTCATCTGCATGAAAAACTTCTTCCTCAATCTTTCTAATTAAATCACTAACATTGTCCGCTCGTTTATTTCTGGCATTTTCGTCTTTGAACATTGCACTTGTTAAATGAACTATATTAAGCAACCAAGTAACTTTTTTATCAGTAACTTTATAACTTGAGAAGCGTTTTTCCTCTTTAATAACGGAAATATTAATTGTTTGTCTTGAAAACAGTTTTAGATTTCCTTTGGGTAAGATCTCAAGTAATTTCCAGTCTTCGCCCAATTTTTTTAGCTGATTAAGTAGAATTTTCGAGTCAAGTGTGTCACATTCAGCAAATGCGCATATATCAATTTTATTTTCTGTTATTACCTGTAGTATAGGCGCAATTAAGTTTTTCTTATATATATTCCAAAAAAGATACTTAATAGTCTACCCTCCCTTAAATCCTCATACTTTAAACATTCAACTGTCGGCTAAGTCGGAGGGATTGCTCCCTCCTTCTCGCCTAAGAACTGTACGTGTCCCTTTCAAGACATACAGCTCAAGCTCTCATTTATCCATCTGTCTTATAATATTTCCGCCAATTTCAGTTGTCTTATGATTTTGCAGCCTTCCTTTGCTTGTTTTTCATTTGGAGGCTCACCTTTTAACGGGAACATTTTATTATAGTGTCTATTGCAGTACCCATGTACCAATTGCAAATTATTATATTTCCTTGTCCCGCCGTGCTTCACCGGCACTTTTTCTTTAACTACCAGTTTTTCACTGAAATCGGTAATACTCATTCTGCATATAGGGCATTTATACTTCTGCGTTTTGGCCATTTTTTGTTTACTTTTAATACTGTTTCTGTCAAAGTCCTTTTCATCCCTACGCTCAAAGTATTCTTTAAGGCAAGCGTCATATGGCGTTGCTCTGAATTTAATGAGTGTGTGCCTGACTATCGGTATCCATGTCATCTTTGTTAGTTGCTTATACTCTTTCGGGTCGGTCAGTATCCATCTATCTTTGCTTTGCCCCGTTATGTCTGGTTTATAGTACCTGTTTACTATCCAAGTCTTACTTTTATTTGGATGCAGATACTTTAGGAACTTAAATGTGCATTTCCAGACATGATGGTCAATGTGTGAATACGTCCGTTTTGCAACTGATGGTGACCAGTAGTTACCTATACCTCTAATTATGGGATTGAGTTTTTCTATTACTGCACTAACGTTATTGCCTTTTAGCTTCTGTATTTCCTTTGAGATGGTTTCCTTACTTTTCTTGATAGATTCCTTTGATGGTTTTATTAGCAGTTTTTCACCCTGACATGTTGGGTACAATCTTACATTAAAACCAAGGAAGTTGAAGCCTTCTTCTATTTTTGTTATTCTTGTTTTTTCTTCTGATAATTCCAGGCCTCTTTTTCCCAAATATGGTTCTAATAATCCGTAGACGTCTTCTGCATCCTTTTGTGTGTTACACATTATCACAAAGTCATCTGCGTAAAACACCAGTTTATACTTAGTCTCATTTAAGTAACTTACAATTTTGCCATTGCTTTTTACGGGTTTGTATTTTATTCCAAGTATATCCTCCATACCCATTAGAGCAATGTTTGCAAGTAACGGTGATACAATATTACCTTGTCCGGAACCGGATTCTGTTTCGTTAAATACACTGTTATCAACGTATCCTGCTTTTAGCCATCTTCTTAACAAGTCAGCGTAAGGGAATTCTTTTATCTGCTCCATGATGTAGTCGTGATTCAGGTTGTCGAAACAACCTTTAAAATCCCCTTCAAAAATCCATCGCTTATTGCCCCAGTGGCAGGATAGAAAAATCCTGGCAATAGCGTCATGACATCCTCTTTTAGGTCTAAAACCGTATGATATCGGTTCAAACCTTGCTTCCCATTGTGGCTCCAGTGCTCCTTTAATGATATTTTGATATATTCTGTCTCGCACTGTAGGTATACTAAGTGGTCTTAGTTTCCCGTTTTTCTTTTTGATGTAGGTTCTGTGTGACGGTTTGGGTTTATGTTTTTCAATATCCAATTCTGATAAGTCGTGAAAGAGTTTCATTCTGTCCTTGTTGGATATTACTATCTCTCCGTCCACACCTGCTGTCTTTTTGCCTTTGTTAATTTGTGTAACCCTTTTTATGGATACCAGCAGCATTGCCTTACTTCTTACTAAGAGTCTTTGCAGATTTCTTACTTTGCGGCTATTACCCAGACATTCGGCACGGTATATCCGCTGTTGCAATTTTTCTACATACCTGTTAACACGGATCCATTCAGTATGTTTCCATTGGATATCGAGAAGTAATGTGGACTTCCTATAGTTTGAAGTATTTCGCATCTGTTACTCCTCTTTTGAAATCTTGCTTTTCGTTTTATTCCGTGTTGATTACCAGTTGGAAGTCAGCACCCTTTCAGGCATGTTATCTAACACTATTCGTCCAGTTATTTCTCATTCCTGTGGGCTTGCACCCTGACGACCTTTGCTTTCTCCAACGTTCCGATATCCTCTGGAGATTGTATCTTCCTTGCGGTTGACCTACCATGTAAATGGACTCCTTAGGACTTACCGAGTTCAGCTTCTATTAGATACAGATGGGTTAGGTCCTTTCAATACACCGGCAGATATGTGGGTAGTAACGCACGTACATGCGAAGTTACGTTTTCCAATCTGCAATACAGCGGCAATCATATCCCAACCACTGCTGTCTATTACGATGCTTAATCGAAACCATACCATCCTTTCCCTTGCCCTTGTTTGCCATGGATACTAGGCACCCAATTAGGTTTTTCCTCCTGCAACCCACCCCCGAGTTACCCCGGACGCAGTTTTGGATGGGAATATCTCTACTACTGAGACATCAGACTAAGTCTGCTCTAATCTTTCGAGAAGAAGCCGCTTCTCGTCGCACTCCAGTTATAGACACTATGCCTAGTAACGAGATCGAGTTAAGAAAAGAAAACCCCAGGGTTATCCCCGGCATCGATAAGAATATCATTATTTCCGTCCAGCTCTATATAGATGGCATCCCCTTGGCCCACATCAACTGTAGTGAACCTTAGTAGTTACTGATCCCGTGGGAGTTTGGGATCCTTTTGACATGGCCTTCCTGGAAAATCCAATATCATCCAAATACCGATGAGAAAAGTCAGCATTGGCTATAATAACCATTTGACGTTTTGAAAGGTGTTCCTTTAATATCTGTTCGACAAATTATGATAAAATTTTATTATGGTTTCTGCAGAGACACGGGATGGTAAGACAAATATATCCACAAAAAAAATACTTGGGTAATTAAATCGGACTCTAAAAATTGGGCAAACCTTTTAATAATTACCATTAAAAACAAGCGACCCAATCTATATGAAGTTTCCAAACAGGAACCCTGGAATACTCAAAAACTAATCAGTAAAAGTCTGGAATTAGACGAGTTGATTTTTTAATATCAGCTATAAAAAACACCTTATTAGGAAAGGTGTTTTTATCTGGTAGCATTAATTTCTTGTTTAGACTGGAACTTACCGCAACTTTGAGCCTCCGGGTCATTGTTTATTAAGCATTCCTCCAGCCCTTCAAGGCCGACTCTTTTAATTATTTCCATGATGGGTATCACCTTAGGCACCCTTATTTCTAAGTTATAATAAGCCTTAATATTTTTAACACAGCCGCTCCTAACTTCCTGCTTACCCTTTATTTGCACAAAAAATTTGCAGTGCTTGCACCGGTGGACAGCCCTTTTTCGCATCTCCGGCAGGAATATTCTGTGCTTTTCCCATAAGACGTTCCTATTTTCCATGGCCTATACTCCCTTCCGTAAGGGAAATACCCCTCATTACGGCTGATTCACCAAAACGATCTTTTATGCCATCACAGGCCCTAGCTATCTGTGAAAAGCGCATCCTTTCACCAAAGATGTCATACTGAAAATGATCCTTTTTTGTTAGGTTGCTAAAAGACAGCCCGACAAGCCTCACCGGCCACGCTTCTTCCCAGTACTTTTCTAAAATATTACATGCAGTGTAGTAAATCTCATCAGCCAGGTCCGTATACTGGGACATGCTCTGCGACCGGGAGAAAAAACGGAGCTGGGGGTCCCGCAGGGTTAGACTCACGGTTCGGCCAATATAGTCTCCCTGGCGAACACGCCGGGCAATTGTTTCACATAATTCCAGCATCACAATCTTGATTTTTTTTAAACCCTGCAGATCACGGGGCAGAGTCTTTTGCTGCCCGATACTTTTACAGGTATCCAAAGACGTGGGTACCACCGGGCTGTGGTCAGTGCCGTTAGCAAGATGCCAGAGTAGTTCCCCGTTCTTACCCCACCTTTTTTTAAGGTACTTTACGGGAAACCTGGCCAGGTCCCCAATGGTATGCACGTTATAGTCGCGCAAATGCTTTTCATAACGGGAACCGACACCGAATAATTTCCTAACCGGCATGGGCCAGAAAACTCTTTTAAAGGCATCAACATCCTCAAGGATGGTAAGGCCGTTTGGCTTTTCCACCCCGGCTGCCATCTTGGCTATCAATTTGTTTGGCCCGATACCGATGCTGCACATTACGCCAATTTCATTTAGAATTCGTTCTTTAAGCATGTTTGCAGTATCATTTGGTGGGCCCCAAAGGTCTATAACCCCTGTAATATCAGCAAAAGCCTCGTCGATAGAGAAAGGCTCCACCATGTCAGTTATATCCCGCATGACACGCAGTATCCTGGATGAAAGGTCTACATACAATCTGTAGTCAGGCTTAAAAAAATACCCGTCAGGACACAGCTGCTTGGCTTCCCACAATGGCATACCGGTCTTAACGCCCAGGTATTTCGCCGGGTAGGATGCGGCCAGTACAATACCGGTCCTTCTCTGAGGGTCACCCGCTACAATAACCTTTTCATCCTTTAATTCCGGCTGTATAGCCTGATGGCAGCTAGCGAAAAAACTATTCATATCAGCCAATAAGATTATCCGGTTCATACGACCTCCAAGCCAAACTAGTGTTTGGTTGATTATAGACTTTTTTGTGAAGGGAATCAACTGGTGCAATTTGGATAATAAATAGCATACATCTTCGTGGTCAACCGGTTTTGATCCCCGGGACGGTGGCTTACTAAACGCCGAAAAATAGTGGCTACGCAAAACCGATATATGCGGCAGTGGAGCTAAACGTACGCACTTAGTGGATCTATTTGATGCATATGATGGGTCTAAAACATCACACCGCTGGATCTATCGAAAGGTAATAATCAAAGGGGATACTTAATTTGCTGAAGATCTATCCTTGTTAATGAGTTAGCTGTTAGTGGCTATCCGCGAGGAATGGATGTATAGTGAATGCACAGAGTTTAACAAACATATGTTTACTTCACCCTTTTGTCGTGGTAGTATTTCTATTAATAAACATAGAAGGGTGTGTTACTGTGTCTGACGGTCTATTATCATCCCGGGAACAAGCTATTTTGGATGTTATTAAAGAATCTGTTTCTGAAAAAGGATATCCACCTTCCGTTAGGGAGATAGGGAAAAAGACGGGTTTGCGCTCTAGTTCCACAGTGCATAGCTACCTGCGCAGACTGGAGGAAAAACAGTATATAAGGCGCGACCCTACAAAACCCAGAGCGATTGAGGTGCTGGGAATGGATCACGACATCCGGCACCAGAATATTAACTGGGTACCTATTTTAGGAAAGGTTGCAGCAGGGTTGCCTGTATTTGCCTCGGAAAACCGGGAATCGTACTTCCCATTACCTGCTGATTTCACGGGGGATGACGGAGAGTTCTATATCCTCACTGTCAAAGGAGATAGTATGATCGAGGCGGGTATTTTTGAGGGTGACTTGGTGATTGTTAAAAAGGCTCAAACAGCCAACAATGGAGATATAGTGGTTGCACTAATAGAGGAGGAAGCTACCGTAAAGCGATTTATTAGAGAAGATAATTATATCCGACTGCAGCCTGAAAACAGCAGTATGGAGCCCATAATTACCAGGGATGCAGCTATTTTGGGTAAGACTATTGGGCTTTTGAGGAAAATTTAAATTACCAACGCCACTATTGTGGCATGAGCCAGGTATTGTCATCCCTCTGAAGTGTAATCTGTTATCCTTCAAATAGGTTCCACCCATCAAAAACGCATTCCCTAATATTGTTTCCTGCCCCCATAGTATATTTGATTTTGCAGTTAATTCCCTTCTTTATAAACACCGTATCTTTAACCCGGTTAACTTCAATCTCCGGCAACAAACGTATTAGTGCATCTCTGTCAGCCGTGGGTAAGCCGAGAGCCTGGGCAAAGGGCCGGTTATTTTTGCCAACAAGAAGCCTTCCGGTACCGTAGATATACCCAAGCACCTCCATGTTGCTGTCTCTATAGTAGTTTTTATGTTTGATCCATGCACCTCTTTTCCCTAAGAAATATGGAGAATCTAACGGTTTAACCATAATTCCTTCAAGTTTGCGTTCAACTATTTGGTTAAAAAGGGCTGTCCCGTGTTTTTCTAAATAAAAGACCTTACAGACTAGGTCAGTATCAGGGACGGTGTTGGCAAGAATCTGTTTGCGTTCGATAAGAGGTAGATCGATAACCTTTTTTCCATTGAGGTATAGAATATCAAAAACTACGATTGAGCAGGGGAATTGTTTAGCAAGGTGTGCGGTTTTTTGAGTTCCAGCTGAAAATCTTTTCATTACTTTATTAAAGTTCGGCTGACCATTTGTTAAATGTGTTAGTTCTCCGTCAAGTATAATGCTTTGGACACCGGGCAAAGAGAAGGATTGAAACTCGGGAAACTGATTAGTAATACGGGTACCGTGCCGGGTGTAAAGCCCAACTTTTCTTTCATTAAATACACAATGGAGAAGTAAACGGATACCGTCTACCTTGGGTTCATAGAGGCACCTGGCATCATTATATAATTCGCCGGGTTTAGCTAGCATTGGTTTAATCTTTGTGAACAACATAGTACAGCCCTCCTTGATTAATCAATATCAAAGATGGCTTTTTTAAGCAATGATATTTTACTGGGTGTGCAGTTATACCCTGGATTTTACACCATTAATCTTTAATTAGATCCTTGTCTAAACTCACCAAGCATTGAGGCCTCTGGGTTGTTGTTTTTTAAACACTCCTCCAACCCTTCCAGACCCACCTCTTGATTATGTCCATAATAGGCAGAACCTCCGGTCCCTTCTTTTCTAAACCATAATATGCCTTAACTTTTTTCACATAGCTATTCTGACTTCCTGTTTGCCCTATATTTGTACAAAGAACTTGCAGCGTTTGCACCGTTGAACGCTCTTTTGCGCATTAACGGTAAGTAGATGCGATGTTTGCAAGAAAGAATAAAAAAGGCACTTAGAATATTCTTCTAAGTGCCTTTTCAGTCTTGGTATTTGATATTGTCTTATTTTACTTTAATAAACATTGCTCCCTCATTTTCATTCCATTCTGCATCAAATAATCCTTTTTTATCTATGCCGAAGAAATTAACGAACCCTTTACTTTGTAGTTTGCCGTCGGTTAACTTGAGGCCACCACTTTCAGCGGGTGTTAACTTGATAACTTTATCATCAGGATCATAAGATACAGAAACATTATTATCTCCAATCTTTTCGTGTAGATCAGAACTCAGGATTAAATGCGTCTTAGTCAGCTTAGTTGATTTAGGCCTCAAACCACCTCTAGTAGGATTATATTCAATGAATGCCATAATATTAAACCTCCTATGTATAGTATATATAATCTAACATATCAAGGTACTTAGGGCAAGTTGGGGCAATATTTATAACGTTACAGTGCAATATAATTTATTTTACAATTAAGAATCTGCTTATACTCATATTAGGTATCTTAAGTTAAGAAGTTTTAGTGTTAAATAATAAAGTTTACTCGAAGAACTAATGATTTTCACCTTTAACGTTTCCGGGTTTTACCGGCACACTAGGTCCCATAGTACTTAAAACTAGTCCTCGAAAGATGCCCAAAAGGGAAGATTTATAATAGGCTGCATTATCGGAATACCTTATCCCTCTTGGATTGGTATAAACGCTAGAATAATAGTGAGCCATAAATAAGGAAAACGCCAGGAAAAAAGTGAGCCACTTCAATAAAAAAACCTCGTATAATTTAAAAGGATTTGATGCTGTTATACGGGGGTGAAAGGGTGT
>VENG01000039.1 GCA_009711705.1 Bacillota bacterium | reverse complement strand
CTTGAGGATATGGTTTAAAGTAGATTCCAGATTATCAGGGAGCTTGGAATTATCATACTTTAAAACCCTATTCACCAAACGTTCAACCACGCCGGGCTTAGAAGAATTCATCTTCTGATTTTTCTTTGCTTCTTTTTAGGCTTACGCTTAAACTTGCGCAGTTTAGATTTGTAAAGGATACGATCCTTGCGAATCAGCCTATCCATATAATCATAAAAGGTACCCACACCTGGGATAGGATCTGCCGAAATACCACCTACCTTAGTCGTTGAAAAGCAGGCAGGCAAAAAACCAGACAAAACAGCATAAAAAGGATCAGACTTTAAAGTATCCACCCATTTGGGTATGCTGGTTTCACCCTTAAAGGTCATAAGGATAAGAGAACGAAACATGGCTACCGCATCTTTGGGAGGTGTGCCCCGGTTAGTACTTGAATACCGGCTTTTGATAAGCTCAACGATGCTGGTAAGATCAGAACTCCAAAGCTTAACAATTAGAGATGACCTGGTTGAGATAGTAAATGTGCTGACCGGTAGAGATAAAGTAACGAGTCAAAAAATCACTAACGAAATCTTGATACTGCCAATGAAAATACTTGACAACTAACATAAAAATCCACTCCTAAAACCTATTATGGAAATAGCTTCCAAACCAATTTTGGTGGATTTTAAGGTTTGTCAAGTATTAAAAACAGATGTATTTTGCCATTTGCGCTAAATAATCACTTTCATCTCTTTAATAATGCTTAAATCAACCAATATGGACAATGTATAAAACCAGGGCTTTTTTGAGGTGAAGCGCAAAATGGTAAAAAAATAAAGCCTGTGATTTCAAGGCTTTAAGCTTTTTCGAATGTACTATGTTTTATGAGCGAGGTGAAACCATGGAGGGGCAGGAAAGAATTCTTGTGGTGGAGGATGAAGACTCCATTCGCCGGTTTATTACCATTAATCTGGAGAAAAATTTATTTCAGGTTATGGAGGCCGCCACCGGGGAAGAGGCGTTGGCCAAGGTGAAGACATTTCGGCCTCACCTGCTGGTGCTGGATATTATGCTGCCGGGTATTGACGGCTATAAGGTTTGCCGCCGGCTGCGGCTGGAGTCTCCCGCCATAGCGGTGATCATGCTGACGGCTCGGGGCCAGGATATGGATAAAGTGATGGGGTTGGAATTGGGAGCTGACGATTATGTGGTGAAACCCTTCAACCCTCTCGAACTGGTAGCCAGGATTCGGGCCGTGCTCAGGCGGATGCAAACAACTCCGCCGGAGAGCAGTCAAATGATATGCCAAGGCCCATTCCGGCTTGATGACCAAGCCCAGCGAATGTACAAAAATGATCAGGAACTGGACCTGACCCCCCGGGAGTTTTGCCTGATGAAGATTTTCCTGGCCAATGGCAACCTGGCCTTAAGCCGTAACCGGCTGTTAGATCTGGCCTGGGGTGAAGACTTCATCGGCGATCCCAAGACTGTGGATGTGCATATCAGGAGGCTGCGGGAAAAAATCGAGGACAACCCTTCCCAGCCGGCTTATATTGAAACCGTCTGGGGGATTGGTTACCGTTGGCGGGAGGAGGACCAAGTTGCAGGGCATTAAAAAAAGGTTGGTCGGCAGCTACCTGATGGTGATTGTACTTACGGTACTCATAATGGAAACCTTCTTGCTGGTGGGGATTAGGCAATATTATTACGATAATGTGCAGGATGTACTTGAAAAACAAGTAGAAGTGGCAGGCAATTTTTATGGCCGTTATTTGTCCGGTAAAGATCTGGAAAGGGAAGCAGGAACTCTCCTGGAGAGCTTTTCTTCAACTACTGCGGCACAAGTGCAAATTATAGACACCGGGGGGATGGTGCTGGCCGACTCCCAGGGATCGCCTGCTGCTGGAAAAATGTCCTTAAATGATATTCAAAGGGCCCTGGCGGGAGAATCGGGACAATGGCAGGGCAACCTGCCTGTTACCGGCGAACCGGCCCTGTCTGTAGCGTATCCCCTGAAATCCGGTGCTCAGGTGGTGGGAGCGGTTCGCTTTGTAACATCCCTCACCGGGATACACGGGGTGGTCAGGAACGCAGCTATAATACTGATAGCAGTGGGACTATTAGTGGTACTCCTGGCCGCAGCGGTCAGCGTGATATTGTCCGCGACCATCACCGGGCCGGTGGAGAGAATTACCCGGGTGGCAGAGGAAATGGCCGCTGGCCGGTTTAGTGCCCGGGCGGACAAAAAATATGATGACGAAGTGGGTAAGCTGGCCGATACGCTAAACTACATGGCGGAGGAAATAGTACGTTACGATCAATTGAAAAACCAGTTTATAGCGTCTATCTCCCACGAACTACGCACTCCGTTAACCTCCATTAAAGGATGGGCAGTAACCCTCAGGTCCGGGGAGTTGAAAAATATGGATGAAATAAATGACGGTCTGAGCATTATTGAAAGAGAGAACGACAGGTTAACCTTGCTGGTAGATGAAATGCTGGATTTCTCCAGGCTGTCCGCGGGAAAAATTACACTGCAACAGGATACGGTTCACCTACGGAAACTGCTGGACTCCATCCTAAAACAATTAAATCCCAGAGCCCGGCGACAACGAATTAACCTGGTATGTAAAACTGCACAGGATTTACCGGTGGTTAAGGCAGATCCCAATAGGTTAAAACAAGTATTCCTTAATCTGCTGGATAATGCTTTCAAATTTACCCCTCCCGGGGGAACTGTGAGGGTTAGCGCCCAGGCCGGGGAGGATCAGATGCAAATAAAGATAGCCGATACCGGAGTCGGTATCCCTCACGCAGAGTTGCTCAAAGTAAAACAGAAATTCTACAAGGGCACATCGTCAGCAGGCAGCGGAATTGGTTTGTCCATTTGTGATGAAATCGTTCAACTGCACCGGGGGCAACTAATTATCAACAGTACACCCGGACAGGGGACGGAAGTGCAGTTATTCTTCCCTTGTAACATATCCAGAAATCTGAATTATGCCAAGGACGCGGGTACTAAGCCGGGGGCAGTTAAGGGAGGTATTTAAAGAATGAGCAGCGTTGAAAAGGCGGTATACAGGTTTAAAGAAGGGTCTCTCTGTTCCCAGTCGGTGTTTTCCACTTACGCAGAGAAGCTGGGGCTGGACCTGGAAACAGCCATGAAGATAGCTACCCCTTTTGGAGGCGGAATGGCCCGGCTGGGGGAAACTTGCGGGACAGTGTCCGGGGCGCTGATGGCCATAGGGCTTAAGCACGGTAATATAACCGACTGGAGAATTGAAGACAGGCAGAAGGAAAAAACATACCGGCTGGCCATCCAATTTGTCGATGAATTCAAGTCACGCAACGGTTCAATCAGGTGCAAGGACATTCTGGGCTGCGATCTGAGCACCCCCGAAGGGAGGAAAACAGCGGGAGAAAAAGATCTTATCGTGACCGTCTGCCCGAAGTTCGTCCGGGACGCCGCTGAGATTCTGGAAGAAATACTGTGACCCGTATAGGACAGAGGACGGTTATTGCAATAATTCTTTTACAGAGTTTTTCGTGTCCCAATTGCCGGCAGAAATGCCCCAACTGCAAGCTTCCATGTCCGGTCAATCTGAATAAAACCAAACCTGATTTGAATTAGTTATAAAGTAAAAATAAAAGAAATAAGTCTCCAGCGTGGGCAAGCAAGAACCATCTGCACTTGTATCTGTTTGCTCGTGTAATTAATTCTGGACAATTGGTGAAGCTAATTGTTGGTGATAATATTATCGTTTGACGAGGTGTTATTAGAATGAATGTTTATGAATCCATTACCAGTCGCCGTTCTGTAAGGAAATTTACTCCTCGCCAAATTCCGAATGATATAATCAATAAATTATTGGAAGGTGCCCGCTGGGCACCTTCCGGAGGAAATATTCAGCCCTGGTTTTTTTATGTAGTTAAAGATCATGCTAAACGGCAGCAGTTGGCTCAGCTTTGGGGCAGCGCTTTGTTGCTGATGCACCGTTAAGTATCGTGGTTTGCGCTGAGCCTGGCTTGTCCGCCGGCAGGTACCAGGAGAGGGGTGCACAACTTTATTGCCTTCAAGATACGGCCGTGGCGGTACAAACTACAATGCTTACGGCGTTGGAGGAAGGGTTAGGAGCTTGCTGGGTAGGAGCCTTTAATGAAGAGATGGTGCGGCAAACCTTAGAAATACCCCCGGGCCGCCGGCCGGTGGCCATCATTCCTTTAGGTTACCCGGCTAAAATGCCCAAACCAACCAGCCGCAAAGAATTAGTTGAGGTATCTAAATGGGTATAGTCATAAACGGTGGCGGCCAGTTATTGTGGTGGGTAAACTGGGGCTGGTTATGGTGGCGCCGAAAATGAATACTTACTTGAAGATTCCGTCAAGCTCCGCGGATAATCCTTCAAAAATGTAGGATCGGGCAGTTTCGGCTTTTCTGTAAGTGATATTGTTGCTGATATCGTTTTCGGCAAAAAGATGAACGGTAACTTCCTTGTTTATCGGGTTGACAATCCAGTATTCCCTGACGCCGCAGGACATGTAAAGGTCGAGCTTTTCAATCAAATCCTTGCTCCGCGTGCCCTCTGATAAAATTTCAACCACAAGTGCCGGGACTCCCTGGTAGTAGTCATTTTTATCCAGCTTTTCCTCAAGGTCGCAGATGACCATAATATCAGGCTGGGCAACATTTATATCCTCCGGGTTTCTCTTGAGTGTGATATCATAAGGGGCAACCATGGGGATGCATTCTTTACCCTGAAACCAGTTGTGAAAAATTACAAACAGTTCGGTTAAAGCTATCTGGTGCGCTGTTTTAAGTGAAGCCAGCAGGTATATTTCACCATCTATATATTCGTATCTTTCCTCGGTATCTTCGGTCAGCTTCAAAAACTCGTCATAGGATGCCTTTCTGCCGCCGTAAAAACCATACGCTTCCACCTTTTCCATTACCATTCCGGACATCATACCGCATTCTGAAACCACATCTCTGATGGCCGACAGTTTTGCTATTTCCATACCGTTTCTTGTAATTATGATATCTTCTTGCGCCGCAAGCATCAGGTATTTCCCGAAATTGTTCTGTAGTTCCGTTGAGTTGACTTTCATCAATCCCCTCCGGCAATAGCTATAATAGCTAAATTAGTTAATGTAATTATATGTTAATAAGGAGGGTGCGTCAACCTTTCCCGGCTAACCCGGGACCGTATGATCCGGTTGGTGCGGGAAATCGTCTTTAGAATAAAAATACGGAAACCCCCGGAATTTGACTGGGGGTAATGATTTTCAGTTTCTGGTAAAAGTAAAAACGGGTAGTTGAACCTTTTAACAAATAAAACTTAATAACTTAGGTGCCGGGTATTAAAATTTCGAAGAAGGGATTTCATTACTTCCCTGGAATTGATATACAATTTTAGAAAGGAGATATGGTTATGTTGAAATTTATCTGCCCACTGATTGCTGTTGAGGATATCGCAGATTCACGACACTTTTATGAACACATTTTGGGTCAGGAAGTCAAATTTGATTTCGGTGAGAATGTTGTCTTCAAGGGTGACTTTGCCATTCATTTAAAATCTCACTTTCAACAACTGCTTGGTGAACCTGCCTTTTATCCGGTCACGCAGCGGACTCACAACGGTGAACTGTACTTTAAAACCGGTGAAATTGAAACCATTTACTAGCGGTTGAAGCGGCAAGAGGTGGAAGTCATCCACGAACCCCGTGAACAGCCATGGGGCCAGTGGGTAATACGATTTTACGATCCGGACGGCCACATCGTTGAGATTGGAGAAACTAAAGAGGCTTTTGTATGGCGTTTTTACCGACAGAGTTGAAATTTCTGAAAGAACCTCGTTGACGGTAGAGTTCGTGGAACAAATAATAAACGAACAACGATAAAAGGGGTATAGGAATATTGGGGATTGTCGTGCTAACCGGTCGGGAAAAACTGCTTAACAGCCGTTGCTAGCGCAGGCGCCTGGTCGTGAAAGCTTCCTGCATATACATGCGGTGTCTTTTTAGGACATATAATTAGTTAATTTATGAATAGAAAGGGGAGTAACCATGAAGGAATTCAAAGATAAAGTCGCCGTTATCACCGGTGCTGCCGGCGGCATCGGCCGCGGGGTAGCTGAACGCTGCGTTCAGGAAGGCATGAAGGTTGTTCTGGCCGACATTGAAGAGCCGGCCTTACTTCAAACCCAAAAGGAGTTACAATCTACGGGTGCAGAGGTACTGGCTGTTCGTACGGATGTTTCTAAAGCAAGTGATGTCGAGGCGCTGGCCCGCCAGACGCTGGATACCTTTGGAGCAACCCTTTGTTATTTAACAATGCCGGGGTTAGTGTGGGCAGCACAATCTGGGAAAGCACCCTTGCCGATTGGGAATGGGTTATTGGCGTAAATCTATGGGGGGTAATTCATGGATTGCGTATATTTGTTCCCATTATGCTTGCCCAGGATACCGAGTGTCATATCGTTAACACAGCTTCCGTAGCGGGATTGGTATCTTTTCATCCCATGGCCTCTTATCTTGTCACGAAACATGCAGTTGTAGCACTATCGGAACAACTGTACCATTCGTTGGCACATAAGAACGCCAAAGTGAAAGCCTCCGTCCTTTGCCCCGGATGGGTGAACACGCGAATTTTGGACTCGGAGCGTAATCGCCCCGTCGAACTACAAAATGAAACGGTAAGACCCCTGACTCCGGAAGAAGAAGCCGGTATTGAGAATGCTCGCCAAGCCGTACAGAATGGAATGTCACCTCAGCAGGTAGCCGGTCACGTCTTCCAAGCCATTAGAGAGGAACGCTTTTATATTCTTACGCATACTGATTTTAATGCTTCGATGCATTTGCGGTTGGAAGACATTAAGCAACTACGAAATCCGAGTAATCCCTTCCAATCTTAATAAGAATTATGTGGAAAGGACAAGGGACTTGTTCCCTTGTCCTTTCAGTCGTTATTCAAGCATGGATTGACATTGGTTCTAGTTGACTATAGAATACGAACATTAGCATAATACACCTTAAAAGGAAGTGTCCGGTAGAATGAAAGAGGAAATAATGAATAATAAATACGTACATGGCTATGACCCGAGAGAAAACATGCGCTTACAGGACCAAGCTTCAACACTTATTGAATTATTGCACTCTGATACATCTTATCCGGCAAGGAGTCAGATCCTTGAGGCTGGATGCGGCGTAGGTGCACAAACCATAATTTTGGCCAATAATAGTCCTCATGCACATATTACCTCAATTGATATATCTGAAAGTTCAGTCGCAAAAGCTAAGAAAAAAATTGAGGAGGCGGGATTTACAAATGTAAGCTTCCAGCAAGGTGACATCTTCAACTTAGCATTTGAGCCGGAATCATTCGACCACGTCTTTGTTTGTTTTGTTCTTGAACATTTGGCACGGCCAGCTGAGGCACTAAACTCCCTAAAAAAACTTCTCAAAGCGGGCGGTACAATCACTGTTATCGAAGGAGACCATGGATCGACTTATTTTTATCCCGAAAATGATGCCGCACACAGAACGATTCAGTGCCAAATTGAGCTACAAAAGAGAGCCGGCGGTAATGCTAACATAGGTAGAGAACTATATCCCCTCTTAAACGCTGTAGGTTTCAGTTCCATTCAGATATCTCCACGAATGGTTTATGTTGATGCAAGTAAACCTCGACTTGTCGAAGGTTTCACCAAGAACACTTTCACGGCAATGATAGAAGGTATACGTGAATCTTCTATTGAAGCCGAACTGATTGACGAAAACACCTTTAATGAAGGAATTAATGGCTTATACAGAACAACAGAAACAGATGGAGTTTTTTGCTATACATTTTTTAAGGCAATTGCAACAAAACAATAAATGCAAACATCCTTTACAGGCTTATCAATCGCTAGATTTTCCGGTAATAGGGCCATCAAGTCACCATTTGATCCATCTCTGATGATCCATTTTTCCCTTCAATTCCTTAATATTTCATTTTAGGTGCTCAAGCCTCCATTAACACCAATAACCTGACCGGTAACACTATTAGAATTGTCAGACAAGAAATACATGATAGCATCAACGACCTCGTCAATCTTTACCCGCCTCCCAATAGGAATTAGAGTTATTGGTATTCTTCTTTCCTCTGCATTTGCACCAGCACTCTCAGTACTTCCGGGAGCGACCATGTTAACAGTAATACCGTTCCGGATTTCTTCCAGAGCTAAAGTCTTGGTGAACACCGTCAGGGCCGCCTTATGTATCCCAAAAGGGCCAATTCCCGGGACACCCTTGAGGTAATCCTTTGAAGAAGCGCCTATATTAACAATCCGGCCAAATTGCTGCGCTCTCATGACAGGCAGGACTAACTTTGATAAGTACAGCGGAGCGTTTAGTAAGATGTCCTGAGACAGTTTCCACTCCTCAAAACTTGTATCATATATAGTTTTAAAAACATCGACTCCAATGTTATTTACTAAATAATCTATTCTACCAAAATTTTCATAAACGCGCTTCACAAAACCATCTAGCTCGTCGTATTGCCTGATATCAAGGAGCTCAATTTGACACTCCACCCCAAATCTAATAGCATCCCGCTTGAACCTCTTAGCAGATTCTTCATCTTTATGATAAAAAGTTGCAACACTGCACCCTTTACCAGCAAGCCGTTGAAAGAGGCCATTTCCTATACCCCTAGTAGCACCTGTAATCACTGCTACACGCTTCATTAATTTATTCCCTCCAGACAACCTATAAAATTAAGTCACCCGGTACCTATTTCCAAAGCAACATGCACAGATTATTTTATTTCCTTATTTTTTCTCCCAAAGGGGCAAGCAGCCAAACATTTTCCACAAGTCCGGCAACCTAAAGTTTCTTCGAGCTTTTTACGATAATCGTTGCATTTATCTACATCAAGGCGTTCTGACCGGGGCTCTTGGTGGTTAAATTTGAACCGAGAACCCCTCCCCGGCAATATGTCGGGGGCGAAACACATCTCTACCTCGGTAGACAGTACCGCCTTAAACTCAGGTGCGGTGAAGGGGACAATATAAAACTCATCCGGGGGTATTTCCAAATCAAGGTCAAAGATAATGTATCTCCGGATAAAGTCAAAAGCTTATTTGAAGCCTGGTATGCTGAGAAGGCCACGGACAGGTTTAAGGAAAGTTTTGAACGCTGCTGGCCCGCTTTCGAGAAGCGCTCTTTAACGAGACCCCGGTTGCAAATACGGCGCATGAAAAGCACTGGGGAAGCTTATCCAAAAAACGGGACACTCACATTAAACACAGATTTGATACGTGCGCCCAAGGAGTGTATAGATTACGTCGTCGGTTGAACCGCTGATTGTGCGGCTAGAATGTACGTCGGCAGGTAGATTGCTACGCGTTTTGATCCATGGCATTTCAGAGTGTGTAAATCGCTCCAGTATTTTTCCACTGTAACAGCAGAAGTTTTGAATAACGTTGTCAATAACAGCTTTCTCTGCATCTGTAAAAAAAATAACGTCAAATTCATTGTTGTTCTCGATAGGGGCAAAGCGGTAACCGGAATAACGGTTATAGATTTCCCGATAAACCGGGCCATGCACCCAAGCTTCGCAATCCTCAGTAAATAAGAAACTGTCCATAAAAGCATAATAGAAACCCTGAATATAATATAGAGCTTTCTGTAATGCTAGCGGCGTAATGTCTTCGCACTGGAACAACAGATAATCAATCACTTCATCCATTTTGGAAGTCACGGTTTTTTGCCCATCTAACAATTCTACTATTGCGCGTTTGCTCTTTTCATAAGCTGTTTGAGATTTCAGATTTCCTTTATTTTCTTCCAGCAGTGACAGATAAAAAGCCGGTTCATCGTAAATTTTCTGCAGCACATCGGAATATTGCTTTGTCGGCATATCGCCATCGTAATAGCGGGTAAACGTCATTTCTCCCCAACCCAAAAGCAAAGAAAGAGGACGTTTTCCAATGTCGTACCTTTGTGGAATCTCCAAAATTTTTTCAAGTGAAATGATACCATTTTTTTGGCGGTAACTATCGTACAGCGCTTTCAGATTTTCATCCTCAATTTTGGCTACATATACTTCAACACCACATTCTGCACATATCGATTTCTTTCCGGTATAACTGTATTCTTCACCTTTCAATGTACCTTTCATAGAAACACTTTCCACAGAATAGGCAACATCTTTTCTACATACTTCACAGAATGTCATTTTCTCACTCATTAAGCATCTTCCTTTCCGACTACTACCGAAACAGGTAATCAATCGTCTTGTTACTCTTGTGGAATGATATGACCACTACACGCTTTCCTCCATTGGGATCGATAATGTTAAATTTAGTATAAATATCTACAAACTCCTCATCACCCTCAAAGTGATGCCGTAATGCATATTTAAAAGATAAAATGCATTGGTATCATAAGCAGAATCCAAAGCAGCAGAATAAAAGTTAATTTCCGGATATAAATCAACAAGTTCTTTAAGTTCATAAACACCCGTTACAGAGTCATGACGCTCACCAGTAACACATTTTATATGGATAGGCAAACTGTAAAACGAGTCAGAAGCTGTAAAGCCATGAAAGGTATGGCCGTAAAAGTATTGCTCCTTGTAACTGTCCCAACCCCAAGAAGCAGTGGGATCAGAGAACGAGCGAGGGCAATCGCAATGTTCACCGGGCTTTAACTTACAACTGCAAACTTTTTTGCCATAGTGACAAGCATGTGTAGGCATACACGTACCATCGCCGGCAATATTGAACTTATGGGGATCTCCAAGGATGCTCATTGATAAGGAAGGCATAACAAAAACATCCTTGAGAATACGGTTTAAAGTAGATTCCAGATTATCAGGTTGCTTGGAATTATCATACTTTAAAACCCTATTCACCAAGCGTTCAACCACGCCGGGCTTAGAAGAATTCATCTTCTGATTTTTCTTTGATCTTGATACTGCCAATGAAAATACTTGACAACTAACATAAAAATCCACTCCTAAAACCTATAATGGAAATAGCTTCCAAACCAATTATGGTGGATTTTAAGATTTGTCAAGTACTAAAAACAGATATATTTTGCCATTTGCGCTAAATAATCACTTTTATCTCTTTAATAATGCTGTGATTTACGAGCACTGTTGTGGTATGGATGTTCACAAGAACACCATCGTAGCCTGTATACTTACAGGTAAAAAGAAAGAGACTAGAAGTTTTTGTACGATGACTTCATCGCTTCTTGGTCTTATTGATTGGCTAAAGGGCGTTGATTGTCAATGTGTTGCCATGGAAGCAACCGGAGCGTACTGGAAGCCTATCTACAATCTTTTAGAAATGGAGGAGATACATACTCTAGTTGTCAATGCACAACATATCAAAGCTGTACCGGGTCTAAAAACCGATGTCAAAGATGCAGAGTGGATTGCTAACTTACTTCGCCACGGCCTATTAAACGGCAGTTTTATTCCCAAGCGTGAGCAGCGCGAACTCAAAGAACTTGTGTGTTATCGCAGAAGTATGGTTCAGGAGCGCGCCAGAGAACTAAACCGTATCCAGAAGGTGCTTGAAGGTGCGAATATCAAGTTAGCTTCTGTTGAAAGCGAAATCGATGGTAAATCATCCCGTCAAATGCTTAACATGCTCGCGGATGGCTGCAATGATGTTCAAGCTATGGCTGATAAAGCAATTAGACAAATGCGTAAGAAAATCCCTCAAATTGAAGAAGCTCTTCATGGCTTTATGGGCGAACATCAAAGGATTATGCTGCGCCTGATGCTTAAACATATTGATAATCTTTCGGCACAGGTGCTCTCACTTGATGAGGAAATCCGAGAAAGAATGGAATCTGTCAATGAACAAGTACATCTTGTCGACTCTATTCCCGGAGTTGGTGAACGTAGCGCGCAAGTTATAATTGCCGAGATTGGCATCAATATGAATCAATTTCCATCGGCTGCACATCTTGCTTCCTGGGCCGGTATTTGCCCTGACAATAACGAAAGTGCAGGTAAGCGTAAAAGCGGTAAAACACGAAAAGGAAGCGATATACTTAGGTCTACATTGATAGAATGCGCTAAAGTAGCCGGGCATTTGAAGAAAACCTATTTCGGTGCCCAATACTCTAGAATCGCTGCTAGACGTGGAAAAAATCGCGCTACGGTAGCTGTAGCTCATAGCATCCTTACAATTGTGTATTACATGCTCAAAAACAATGCACCATACCAAGAGCTTGGACCAGACTTCTTTGAAATGCGTCGAAAAACTGAGATAGTTAAGAAATCTGTTAAGCGACTGGAATCACTTGGATTTAACGTTACTATTGAACAGAGCATTGATGCAATACAGCATAGTCAACAATTTAAAATATCTAATTACCAAATTCGTTATTATAATCATTGGCACTTGTCCAGTACTCTCAAAGTACCTGAAACAAGGGGTCTAGGCGTTTTTTGCGTCTTTTAACGGGAATCCCTTAGTTGTGCTACTTTCCCTACAACCATTTTTCAGGATAGACATTATACCTACTAACTAAGTTATAGAATTATACTTTGAGGCCTTTTTTAAGATTAGGCAACCGTAGTGGTTACCCCCACAGTATCAACATATTTACTTCGTGAAAGCCTTACAGGTGGCTTTCAGCATATATAGAAGCTTTAGGATGCAAAAAAGACAACTCCCGGGGCATATCATCTTCCAAGCATGTGCCGGATACCCCGGGGATTAATCCTAAGGCTTACATACCCCACAGGGCTCATAACCGTGTGCCCGGGCATCATTTGCATCTACAAACCAAATTTCATTCTGTGGGTTAATACTTTCAGCATATCTACAGTCAGGGTAATGGTATTTATCCTATTGTGTGCTGCCTACGTATTTACCTTCGGTCGAAACAGGTTGTTCCGGTTCCGGTAGAGGTTTGGTACGTGTGCAGGCTCAGTTACCGGTCTTGGCTGCGGTGACAATCCCTGCCTATTTACTCTTATGTCGTATCCGTTACCGGTGGTAGTCACGAAACAGATTGGCCATTTTTGTATGCCGTGGCCGGTAAAGCAAATATAAGCAATACTGCCATTGCAAATTCCCGACCCCTCTAACCCGGCCTTTCTGGAAAATCTAAAGCCCTACAAAGGTCGACGGAAAAAGTCAGGATTGGTTATATTAACCATTAGACGTTTTGAAAGGTGTTCCTTTAATATTTGTTCGACAGATTATGAGAAAATTTTTCGCGGTTTTTTTGAAGGATTAGACGGATACAGTCAGGTATGTGCTTATACTTGGGTGATCAAATTGGATTCAAAGAATTGGGCAAACCTTATCATTGCCATTGAAGCCGAGAGGCGCAAACTGTGTGAGGTATCTGACAATAAACAGGCCATCGGACACGTATCACACCCTTTGTGTTTAATTATATAAGTATTTTTGGAATTATAACCTACAACACAAAAGAACCAACAGGAGACAAAAAGGTAGCCATTGAGGCCGAAAAAGACTCATCACACTAGGACCAAAGTAATGCAGTTGGAAAAAGCATTAGATCAAAGGTCCTTCACATGTGGGAAAAAAGTCCCAAAAAATAAAAGGCATTTTGGAAGTAGTTGTCGAAAAGATCACCTAAATCACAAAGTTTGAAAACATTGGTTTGTAGTGTTTAGAATATGGAAGGTGCTAAATAGTGAAGAAGATAGAATCTAAGCTAATTTATTTAGAGATGATTCCGAAATGCAAAATTTTTGATTTAAACAAACAAGTTACACACATAAAGGTAATAATTGACAAGCTTATAAAAATAACGGACTGTGAACCACTGAACACCATATGTATAGCATTAGGCATAATTTTTTGGGCGGCACTTTGCTTTTACGCTGGTTTGAAATATTAAGGAGGAAGGGGTAATGGTTAACAAAACCATTGCAATTAAAGTGATAGCTTTTACATAGAAGAACGAAAAATGAGATTGTGACCTGGTACAAAGGGTAAGGTAATTAATGGATGAAAGAAGAGACGCCTTCCCTGGTGGAAGCGAATGTGGACAAAGTAGGTGAGGCAGTTGAGTGATGAAGTAATATCAATTCTTCTGGAGACGGCTAAGAATCTTGGCATAAAAGTTATCGAAACTCAATTATCGGACCACTCTAAATCAGCAGTTTGTGGTATTTATACTCGCCACGAAAAACAAGACCTAATTTTTATTGAGCAAAATGATTCTTTAGATGAGAAAATGTTTACTCTGGCTCATGAATTGGGACATCACGTTTTGCACAGGCATGAATTAAATAACAGGCATTTCCGATCTTACTATTGGTCAAATAACGAGTATCAGCTGGAAAAAGAAATCGATGCCGATCATTTTGCCTGGAAATTATTATCTTTCATCTATCAAGAACTACGTAACAATAAAAAAAAACCACAGAGGATTTTTTAAAATTAGAGAAAGAGCAGCAAGGCATTATGATTCGCCTTAGCTGCTTCTGCAAGTTATCCATGTGTATAATACGTGTTATGTTAACTCTCCGCACAAAACTGTTACTGCTTGTCCGCCGAGAATTACACGCTCCCCATTAACTCTTACCTTTAGGAAACCACCACGTTCAGATGCTTGATAAGCCATAAATTCATCTTTATTAAGCCTTTCTTTCCAATACGGCCCCAGGCAGCAGTGGGCGGAGCCTGTTACCGGGTCCTCGTCAACGCCTACTCCCGGGGCAAAAAAGCGTGATACAAAGTCGTATTTGTCTGCATCTAATTGGCTGGTTACCATTATTCCTCTGATGTTGAGCTTTTTCAATAGGTTGAAATCAGGTTGTATATTTTGCACCGATTGTGCGTCTTCTACTTCGATAATATAGTCAACACGGTTTTTACCGACAAAATTAGGGGTTACTCCTAAAGCCTTTATCAATTCATCAGGTGCACTTGTTTCCTGTGGCGGTTCTGCCGGAAAGTCCAGTTCGATCCAATCATTTTTTTTGCTGGCCGTTAAGAGGCCGCTTTTGGTATCGAAACGAGCCTCTTTACCGGCCTCAAGGTAACCTTTTTCCCATAGAATATGTGCACTGGCCAGGGTGGCGTGGCCGCACAGATCAACTTCCACAGTTGGTGTAAACCAGCGTAGATTATACCCGTCACCGATCTTTAAAAGGAATGCTGTTTCAGATAAATTCATTTCCCTGGCTACACCCTGCATCCATTTTTTTCCTTTTGGTTCGGTTAGCATGCATACTGCAGCGGGGTTTCCGGCAAAGGGCTTATTTGTAAAAGCATCTACCTGGTATATCTTTATTCCCATCAATAAAACCTCCTTCTCAACTTAAATCTTAATTATCAACATCGGGAGGGAAATGTCAATAGGTGCCATTGAACCTCGCCCACACATTTTACAGTAAATAAATTATATATATTACTAAACCCCAAAAAAGAAGAGACCATAAGGGGTAAAGGATGGGGGTAAGTTGCGAGCTGCCATATACTGCCGGGTGTCTACCCGTGAACAGGCTGAGTCCGGTTATTCTATCCCGGACCAGGTGCGTAATTGCAGTAAGAAGGCAAAAGAGCTGGGGGCCACTGTTGTCGAGGAATTCTTGGATAAGGAGTCCGGAGCATTCCTGGAACGCCCCGGATTGCAGAAGCTTAGGCATTCGCTCCAGCAAAACTATTTTGACCTGGTGATCACCAAGAGCCCGGACCGCCTGTCCAGAAATATAACCCACCAGCTTATTCTAAGGGAAGAAATTATCAAATCGGGTGCCGAGCTAAAATTTCTTACTTTTGAGTGGCAAAATACTCCTGACGGGCGCATGCTTATGAATGTACAGGGAGTTATATCTGATTACGAGCGGGAAGTGATCCGCGAGCGCACCATGATGGGTCGCCGCTCAAAGGTGTTAGCAGGTAAAATACCCTTAAATAGTCATGTATATGGATATTTTTTCGATAACGAGCAAAGTAAATACTACATCAATGAGCAAGAAGCGCAAGTAGTGCGAGACATTTACAAATGGCTTCTTAAAGGGGATGAGTTGAGCGGTCCCATGGGTGGAGTATCTATTGCTAAAAAGCTGGCTAAACAAGGAATCAAACCACCTCGCAGGGCCAAGAACTCGTGGGCCAAGGCTACTATATATAAGATACTTAAGAATCCTATTTACACAGGCACAGCATATTTTTACAAAGAGAAGAAAAGAAAGACCGGCTTACATACCATAGAAATAACAAAAAGACCGGAAAGTGACTGGCTGGCAGTACAAGTACCGCCAATAATAGACCCCAAAACCTTTGCCGCGGCACAAAGAAAGCTAAGTGAAAATGCACGAAGCAGCCGGCGTAATACTAAGCACAAATACCTTTTACAGGGGATTATTTTCTGTGGGGTTTGTGGCCGCCGCATGGCTATTAATCCTGAACGAATGCGTAATAGTAAAAAGGTGCCTGCATATTATGTTTGCCCTAAAGATAGGCCCAATGAACGCAGATATTCTACTGACCATAGCAACCATCAAAGCTACCGGTGTCCTGCCAGAACTATCCCCATTAACATAGTGGAAGATGAAGTATGGACATTTATTGGCCAGCTAATTAGTAGTGACGAAAAGACTATTAGAAACGAGACAGATAACATATACCAGGACGGCAAAGCTGAATCTATTAACGGTAAGCTGATAGTTAAAGACTTAAACTGTAAAGAGGATGCCTTAATTAAAAGGCGTAAAAAAATAGCAAAATGGTTCCGAGAGGAACTTATGACGGAAATCGAAGCCGAAAAAGAACTTAAGGAAATAAAAATGGAACTGATGGAAATAAAAGAGCGAAGGCAAAAATTACAAGCGGAACTGCTTATCATCAACAGTGAAGAAGATGCTGTGACAGCTATCGTAAAGCAGATAAAATCCGTTGGTAATCCAACCACCCTATCGTTTGAAGAGAAAAGAACACTCTTGGAAAACGTTCTAAACGGTATACATGTTACACGAGTAGATGACGCCCGGGGATACGGGGCGGCAAATAAGATTAAGATGGATATACGCTTAGACCTCCGGCCATAAGCGGCCCTGCGGTGATTTTATACCTATTTAATTCTACGCCACTGAGGTTGCGGTTTTACAAAACAAGTTACCCGAATACCTCAAGCACGCCAAAGATTTGGGGTTTAGTGCCATTGAAGTTAGTGACGGAACGATTACTATGACACCAGAGGTGAGAGAGAAAATAATTCAAATGGCTGCGGGGCTTGGCTTAAGAGTGTTTACGGAGGTAGGTAAAAAGGAAGAAAGTGAAACAACATTAATAAACGAACTGTTAGAATTGGCATTAAAAGACCTGGAGTGCGGCGCGTACAAAGTAATTTTGGAAGGGCGCGAGTCGGGTACAAGTGTAGGGTTGTTCGACGCTTCAGGTGATATTGTGGAAAATGACCTTAAGGAGCTAATGGAAGGAATCGGTGACCCTAAAGTTATCATTTGGGAAACACCGCAAAAAAAACAACAACAAGATATGATCTTAAAATTTGGCTGTGATGTGAATTTGGGCAATATTCTACCTCATGAAGTAATAGCTTTGGAGGCCCTGCGTGTGGGACTGCGAGCTGATACCTTGAAATCTATCTGCCCAAATGAATAATGTCATACCTAACTTACGAAAACATAAACCGGGTTTAAACCCGGTTTATGTTTGGTTATTGGTTATATCTCCCAAGGATAGTACATAGAATTAGTAACAAATCTTGTCCCAAAGGACGGAAATTACTATGTCAGGAGTACCCATCCTTGTTGTCCTGCTGTTAATAGGCGTTATGGCCCGCTCAAACCTTATAGCTATGGCGGCGTGCGTATTATTACTATTGAAATTTGCCAACTTAAATTTTGTGTTTCCGCTTTTGGAAAAAAGAGGTTTAGAAATAGGCCTTCTTTTTCTCCTACTTGCTATTTTAGTACCCATAGCAACCGGCAAAGTTACAGAAGCAGACCTATTGTACAACTTCAAATCTTTACCCGGACTTTTGGCTATTTTTGGCGGGGCTTTGGCTACTCACCTCAACGGAGAAGGACTTAAGCTTTTGCAACTTGACCCGGAATTAATATTTGGCCTGGTACTGGGTTCAATTTTTGGCATTGTATTTTTAGGAGGAGTCCCGGTTGGCCCACTTATGGCCGCAGGCATAGCTGCTTTATTCCTTGAAGTTATTCGTTGGATAAAGCCGTGACCTCGGGATTGTCAATGCCAATCTTAAGTAGTATATTGGCCAGTATTTCCGGCAGCGGCGCGCTGAATTCAGTATATTCGCCTGTACGGGGATGGTTAAAGCCAAGCCTGTAGGCATGAAGAAATTGCCCCTCCAGGCCAAAGTGTGTCTTTGCGGGACCATAACGAGGATCCCCCACAACCGGGTAATTGATATAACTCATATGTACGCGGATTTGGTGAGTACGACCGGTCTCCAACCGCAGGTCTACCAATGCGTAATTCAATTTGCGTTCCAGCACCCGGTAATGGGTTACAGCCTGCCGTGAATTTCGTTCCACTACCGCCATCTTCTTTCGGTCCACCGGGTGTCTGCCTACAGGGGCCTCAACTGTGCCCCTTTCTTCTTTTATATTACCGTGTACCAGTGCTAAATAACGTCGGACAACTTTGTGATCCTTTAATTGTTCCGCCAGTTTCACATGCGCCGTATCATTTTTGGCGACCATCAACAGTCCGGAGGTATCTTTATCCAGGCGGTGCACTATTCCCGGACGTACTTCTCCGTTTATACCTGAAAGGTCACTACAATGGGCAAGCAAGGCGTTCACCAGCGTTCCGGACCAGTTTCCTTCCGCAGGGTGGACAACCATCCCTCTTGCTTTATTAACAATTACTATATCAGAGTCCTCGTAGTATATGTCCAATGGAATTTGCTCAGCCTCTATATTTACTTCTTTGGGGGAAGGAACCTCTAAAGAAACAACGTCACCCGGTTGGATCTTGTATTTAGCACGCAGTACCTCACCATTGACTTTAACCCTTCCCTCTACTATGAGTTTTTGTATGCGGGAACGTGTTAGTTCACAATTCTTCTGTAAAAACACGTCAAGGCGCTGACCGAAATCAGCTTCGCTGGCAGCAAATGTATTAACTTTCTGCATCCCCATTCACCTTCTCCTCTTCGCCTTCGGATTTCCATATCTGCCAGATAAGCAACCCTGCACCTATTACTATAGCCGTGTCAGCAAGATTAAACACAGGCCACACCCTAAAGTCCAGAAAATCTACCACCCGGCCTAATCGAAGACGGTCAATAAAATTACCCAGCGCCCCGCCCGTTATCAGTCCCAGGGACACACGCATCGGTTCATTAGACGACGGTATATACCGGTAACTTATTAGTATCCCGGCAAGTACGATTACGGTAACCACAACAAAAAATGCCCGTTGATTGGCAAAAATACCAAAAGCAGCACCGGGGTTTTGAATGTAAGTGAGATGAAAAACGGAATAGATTATTGGAATTGATTCCCCGCGGAGCATATTCATTTGCACAATATACTTAGAAACCTGATCCACTGCCAATACGGCCGAAATAATTAACAAAAACCTCAATCGCCTACCCCCTGATAATAAAGCTATTTTATATAATACCACAACATAGCCTGGAAAATCCTATTAACCTTTGCCAGCTAACACCTTAACTGCTATAATTGTTTAAGTCAACCCAAGGTGTACACTGGAAAGTATAAAATAAAGGTTGCAAGTTTAAATTGATTGAATAGTTGCAAAAGGAGGACATTTTAACTAATTATTGAATAATGAACATAAACCCATTTAGTGGAGGCAAGCCGGATGAAAAAAGAATCACGCCAAAAGTTAAAGGTTATCCATGACAATACCATTCCTCCGGAAAAACAGAGATACCTTTTACGCCAGGTAGAGAATGTTCTATATGAACACCCCGACGTAATAGAGGTCTCGGTATTGTTTGCCCCGTCTAAAAATGAAAAAGAAGTACTTACAGCCTTTATTGTGAGCCAAGCCCCAGATCTTACAGAAGAGCAAATACACACATTCCTACAGCAAAGCGGAGATTTATCGCAAGAAGAGCTGCCTCGTCAATACCGTATGGTACCGGAAATTCCAAAGACATTAAGTGGTAAGGTATTAAAGCTAAAATTGATTGAAGACTTCTAAAATGCTACCTTCCGGATAGTTGTCAATGCTTATGGAAAGAATAATCCACGAATTAACATTCTCCCGGGAGGTATATTTATATGCAAAAGCAGGAAATACCAAACAAGCTTGATGAGCGTTTTCAGCATAGTAACACTGATCAGGACATGTTGGAAAAAGGTGCCATATTGCAAAGAGACGGTACTTTTGCCATTGCACCACATATTACGGGTGGAGTCATTACTGATTTTGATATGCTGGTAAGAATGGCCGATGTAGCCAAAAAATTCGGTTGTCAAGCCATGAAAGTAACTTCTTCCCAGCGTATTGCCCTGGTCGGTATAAAAAAAGAAGATATTGATGCCACCTGGCAAGAACTGGGCATGAAGCCGGGCGCAGCCATTGGGTTGTGTGTGCGGAGTGTAAAATTTTGCCCCGGAACCACCTTTTGCAAAAGAGGCCAACAGGATTCGGTGGGCTTAGGTACCAAACTGGATGAAAAATTTCACGGCATGACTTTGCCGTCCAAATTTAAAATCGGCATTAGCGGTTGCCCTAATATGTGCATGGATTCCATGATGATAGATTTTGGGGCTGTAGGTATGCCCAAAGGCTTTAAAGTTTTTGTCGGGGGAAACGGCGGACGCCAACCCAGATTCGGCCAACTCATAGCTGAAGACCAATCACCGGAACAAGTGGAAGGCATATTGGATAAAATTATAGACCATTACAAGGCTGACGCCAAGACTAATGAAAGATTAGGACGCTTCATCGAAAGAATTGGATTTGCTAACTTTAAAGATAAAACCGTTGCCAGCCTATGGCATTAGAAACCAGGCTTCAGCCTTACAGCTGAAGCCTGGTTTTTTTATACTTTAGAAAAGCGCTAAGGGAACTAATTTAGCGCGCTTTATTAAAGCTCTCCGGTATATGCTTTTTTATATATATCTACTAATTCCGGGATTAAAGGCTGCCTGGGATTGGAGATAGTTGCCTGGTCATGAAATGCCTTTTCTGCCAGTACCTCCACCCCGTCCATGTATGCCCCCTCATTTACTCCGCAGTCTGCTATGGTAAGCGGCATATCCAGCCGGCGCATTAATTCCTGGATGGCTTTGATCAGGCTATTAATACCCTCTTCCTCATTATTAGCTTGTAGTCCCAAGAAACGTGCTATCTCCAGGTATTTTTCCGGAGCCTTAAAATACTCGTACTGTGGAAAGGAAGTAAATTTAGTTGGGAGTTGCGAATTATATTTTATTACATGCGGTAGTAATATGGCATTAGCCCTGCCGTGAGTAATGTGGAATTCCCCACCCAACTTGTGGGCCAGGCTATGACAGATACCTAAAAATGCATTTGTAAAAGCCATGCCTGCCATGCAGGAGGCATGGTGCATTTTCTCCCTTGCCGCACGGTTTGAACCGTTTTGATAAGCTTCGGGTAAATTGCCAAAAACCAATGCGATGGTTTTAATCGCCAGGGCATCTGTATACTCCGAAGCCATTACGGAAACATAAGCCTCTATGGCGTGGGTTAACACATCCAGACCGGTATCAGCGGTGATTGCAGGTGGTATAGTCATAACAAAATCACTGTCAATGATGGCCACATCCGGGGTTAACTCGTAATCAGCAAGTGGATATTTTATATCCTCGCCTTTGTGCGTTATAACTGAAAAGGCACTGACTTCAGATCCTGTCCCACTGGTTGTGGGTATAGCTACCAACCGGGCCTGTCTCCCAAGTTTGGGATACTTAAATGTGCGCTTTCTAATGTCCATAAACTTTAATTTCAAAAAATCAAATTCCACTTCCGGGTGCTCGTAAAAGAGCCATATGGCCTTAGCTGCATCTATGGGGGACCCTCCCCCCAGAGCGATAATTGTATCGGGTTTAAATTGTCGCATCATTCGCACACCGGCTTTGACCGTGTCTACAGAGGGGTCCGGCTCTACCTCGGAAAACACCTCTATGGCCACCGGGTTATTCCTCTTGTTTAAATGATGAGTAATTTTATCCACGAAGCCTAGCTTTACCACCCCCGGGTCGGTAACAATCATGACCCTGGAAACACCGGTTATTTTGGTCAGGTACCTTACAGACCCTGCCTGAAAATATATTCTTTCCGGCACTCGAAACCACTGCAATCTGTCACGCCTCTTAGCCACCCTTTTCACATTAATAAGGTTTTTTACGCTGACATTGGAAGTGGTGGCATTACCCCCGAAGGATCCACACCCCAGAGTAAGGGAAGGTATATTAACATTGTAGATGTCTCCTATGGCGCCGTGCGTGGCCGGAGAATTAATAATAATTCTACCTGCTCTCATCCTGTTGGAAAACTCTCGTATTTTGTTATCATCATCAGAATGAATAACAGCCGAGTGTCCCAACCCTCCAAAGGCAAGCATCTCCTCACACCTGCTTACTCCGGCTTCAAAACTGTCAACAATGTAACAGGCCAAAACAGGGCTGAGCTTTTCCATGGACAAGGGAAACTCCGGGCCCACACCGTCTAAGACGGCAACAAGTATTTTTGTATCAACGGGCACTTCTATTCCGGCCATTTTAGCAATATCCGCAGCCCACTGACCCACAATATCAGGATTAATCCTGCAACTGTCCCTGTCGATTGCCGCTTCCTCTAGACGCGCCATTTCTACGTCATTTAAAAAATAACACTTGTTATATTTCATCAAAGAAATAACTTCTTCTGAGATTTCCCGGTCTAAAATTACTGCTTGCTCCGAAGCGCAAATAAGCCCGTTATCGAAGGTCTTACTCATAATGAGGTCAGTGACCGCCCTTTTAGTATGAGCACTCTTTTCTATGTAGCAGGGTACGTTTCCCGGTCCCACTCCTAATGCGGGCTTTCCTGTGCTATACGCCGCCCGAACCATTTCTGCTCCCCCGGTAGCCAAAATTAAGTTGACCCCGGGGTGTTGCATCAGGTATCTTGTTGCTTCTATGGAAGGTTTTTCGATCCACCCTATACAGTTTTTCGGTGCGCCTGCTTTTACCGCTGCTTCCAGCATTACCTTTGCTGACTCTACACAGCAGCGCTGGGCCCCGGGGTGAAAGCTAAATATCACCGGGTTCCTTGTTTTAACACAAATAAGAGCCTTAAACATAGTGGTAGATGTGGGGTTAGTAACCGGTACCAGAGCCGAAACCACACCAACCGGTTCCGCAATTTCCCAATAATCCTCTTCTTCGTCTGTTCGGATTACCCCTACAGTTTTTTCATACTTGATGCCATGGTAGATAGTTTCTGTTGCAAAAATGTTCTTGGTGACTTTATCTTCATATATTCCACGTCCTGTCTCGTCAACGGCCATATGGGCCAATTCCGTATGCCTATCAAGGCCGGCGAGAGCCATGGCCAGTATAATGTCATCAATTTGTTTTTGATCCATTTTATAAAACTCATCAAGGGCTATTCGTGCATTGTCTATGAGGCTGTCCACCATTTCTCTTACATTGCCATCCACCGGAGTATGCTCACAGGATACTTCCAACGGGTTGCCTCCACAATAATTTGTGGTCATTACATAACCTCCAAAAAATGCAATTACTCATTGTTAAAAGTATCCCCTGTGGTTTTTTATCTTATTCCGGGAATGGGTGTTAAACAATGCCTACATGGTATAAATTAAATAATGTGGATGCAAACTACTCTAAATTCGGGAAACGAAAGGCTTGATAAGATGAGTCTTTGCCCCTTATGTAATCATATTAGAGAGCAAAATATTCAGTGCTCTTGTGGAAACACTATGCGTGACAGCGGACCGGTAACGGACTATTATGGTCCTTACAGCCCGTATTTCAACTTGGAATTTGAGTCCCATGTATGTCACCATCTTTTTGCCTGTCCGGAATGCGGGCAGGATATGGTAGTGGGAATACCACTAGAAGAATCCCCTTGATTTCGCATACAAGAAAAGCGCGCTAAATCAGTTCCCTTAGCGCGCGCTTTTCAGTACTTTTTTCCTTTGTCCTTGCCATTTATATGGCAAGGTATACTTTCCTAAAGTGTAAAAAAAGCGTTCCAACAGTATGTTGAAACGCTTTCACTTTCGCATTTTCCTTTAACCATGTATCAATCCCGGCAGGCACTTAGTACAAACCCATATACTTTTCCCCTCACTGCGGCAGGGTAAAACAGGTACTTCATCCTCGTTGCGGCCGCAGCGGAAGCACTTTTGTGCAATATAATTGGATGACTTGTTTTGCTGGTGTCTTTCCACAGCTTCTTCCGAAAAGTTAGGTGCCTCCCGCTCTTCGAGGGTCAAGGCTCCTTGTGGGCATGTACCGATGCAGAATCCGGCCCCATCACACAATTCTTCCTTAATCACTTTTGCTTTGCCATCTACTATTTCTATTGCACCTTCAGCACACGGGCTCACGCACAAACCGCAACCATTGCATTTCTCTTCATTGATTTTAACTATTTGCCTGTTGGCCACTAAAATTCCTCCCTTAAACATGCTACTGTATTTTTTATGATGTCTCTTACAGTTATTTTAACAACGATTATGCCCGTGTTCTGTAAACAACATCTCACTTTTAGTGTGATATTTCTCACAGTAAATTAAACGTTAACAGAATCAAACAGCATAATAGGTCATAACTTTGTATATAGCTTCTACCACATCATCTGCATCCTGCCGGGACATAGCCGGAAACAGCGGTAAAGATAAAAATATATCGTAAAGTCCCTCGGCCTTAGGGGCCAAACTACCTTCCAGATTACAAATGTCGGGATGCCCTACCCATTTAAAGTACGGATGCATATGAGCAGGCATGTGCTGCACCCCCACCCCTATATTTTCGGCCCGTAAGGCATTGTATATTTCTAAACGAGTTGCTTTTAAGTTTTCGGGGCGTAGCGCAATAATATAATAGTACCAGGCATGTTTACCATCATCAAAGGTTGCAGGCGTAAAGAATTGCTGCATACCGGCAAAAGCATGATTATATGTTTCTGCAATTTCCCGCCGCCTGGTCAGAAACCAGTCAGCACGCCCAAGCTGTCTTAATCCTAAGGCGGCCTGCATTTCATTCATCCGGTAATAGAAACCCCTATCCTGCATTTCAAAATGCCACGGCTCTTTACTCCGAAGAAGTCGTTCTCGTTCGGTTACTATTCCCCCGCTGCCAAAGACAGAAAGCCAAGCGTGAAGTTCCTCCGAATCTGTTACAACCATACCACCCTCGCCCGTATACACTCCCTGCGGCCCGTCAAAACTAAATACCGTTAAAGGACTAATGCTACCGATTTTTTTACCCTTAAATTCTGCCCCCAGGGCATGGGAAGCATCCTCAATCACTTCCACCTGGTTTTCCTGGGCAATGTCCGCAATAGCTTCCATATCACACGGGCGCCCGGCGAAATGAACCGGCATTACCGCAACAGTTCGCAGGCTCATTACCTTCCGTAGTTCTTGGGGATCCATGTTATATGTTTGTGGATCTATATCCGCAAAGGTCTGCATTCCACCCTGGTGTTTAATGGCACTTGGAGTAGAAGGATGAACAAGGGCACTTGTTATTACTTCTTCCATATGTCCTACTGCTGCCGCCATTAACGCTATATGTATGCCTGCGGGCCCCGAAGAAACTGCATAAGCATAACTGGCTCCGACATAACGGGCAAATTCCTGCTCGAATTCTTTAACCACTGGGCCGTCTTTTAATATATCATAATCCAAAACCTGTTCAACTGCCTGTTTATCATCTTCTTTTATGCTGGGTTTGACCTGGGGAAGCAGTTCTTCCCTGAGCGGTTTTCCCCCGGCCACTGCCGGTTTATCTGCCATAGTTACGCGCCTTTTATTAAGGCGCTGGTCGCCTCCTTTTTGCTACTGGTTACTAGTATTTTTCTAGCATCAACCGGAAGATTCCTTTCCATAAACTTTAAGCTTATCAACAATTATTGGCTACACATAGCCGGTTAGGGTACAATATAATTCAACACGTACACCCTTTGAAGGAGGATTGCAGAAGTGAGGAAAAAGAAATCATTAACGATAATGGCTACTATCCTCCTTACAATAATGGGAATGATGCTTTTTGTCAGTTTATTTGGTCAAACAAATTTTTCCTTAGAAGCTTTTCAATTTAGGTTAGCATTGCAATTTTCCGAAAAAGGCATCACTCAGGTGGAAATTCCTCCATTGGGGTTAATAAAGGCTCACACGCACCAAACACCTGTGAAAATCATTGTTCGATTGGAAAACATAGACCTGGAATTATTAAAAGAGTTTGTATCCGATTCTCCACAACAGACAAAAATTATTTCGGATATACGCAGCCAGTCTAAGCATATATTGACTATTTATGTATTTAAACTTTTATTACTGTCAGCTTTGGGCGGTGCTTTCGGAGTTTTTCTTATTCGGCGCAAGGGTATTATACCACTGCTACAAGGTGCTCTCGGAGGCTTAATACTTGCCGTAATATTATTAGCCGGGACATACTTCACTTATGACACCAGAGAGTTTCAAAAACCCAAGTATGAAGGCGTCTTGCGCGCAGCACCCTGGATGGTAAGCCTCGCTGAACAGACATTTGGTAAGATTGAAACTCTAACCGAGAAAATGCAGGTTGTTGCCACCAATTTATACGATCTTTTTGAACAAATTGAAAATCTCAAACCTTTGACCGAAACAGCAAACGACATTAAGGTTCTGCACGTTTCTGACACACACAACAATCCGGCCGGAATAGAGTTCATTCATAGCGTTGCCCGGCTTTTTGATGCGGACCTAATTATTGATACAGGTGATATAAGTGACTTTGGGACCCCGTTAGAAGCACTCCTTCTGGACCGGCTTAAAAAACTTGACAAGCCCTATCTCTTTATTCCGGGAAATCACGATTCACCTGATATAGTAGAGCACCTATCTCAAATACCGGAAGTTACTGTACTTGACGGGCTAACGGAAATTAACGGGCTGCGTATTATTGGTTTTCCCGACCCGGCATCATTTGGCCCGGATGTAGTTCCACCAAGCATAGATGACATTCCACAATATGTAGATCAAATTAAAGAAAAATTGTTCCAAGTTCCGGGAGGAGTAAATATTCTGGCTTTACATAACCATGATATGGCAAAAGAATTAGCCGGGTATGCTCCGGTAATAGTATTCGGGCACAACCACCAGCTCGCCATTGAAACCAAGAGAGATTCCGTTTTGGTTAATGCAGGAACCAGTGGTGCCTCCGGGATAAGAGGACTGCAGTCTTTTAATTCACCCTACTCAGTGGTATTACTCTATTTCAGACGTATAGACGAAAAAATTAAACTTGTGGCCGCCGATTCCATTAAAGTTAATAACCTAAAACAGGGTTTTACATTGGAACGAAAGGTTTTTAACAAGGAAAAAGAACTGCCGGCAGAGAATCCTGACAATCAGGTATTAAATTTAAAAAGTTATTTTGATTAAGAGAGGAGTTTGCGCATGCCTATAGCCACAAAAATTGACAAGTTTTTGGAAAGTGCTTCCTGGATACGAAAAATGTTTGAGGAAGGTGAAAAACTGCGGCGCATTCACGGACCTGAAAATGTGTTTGACTTTACTATTGGTAATCCTAACGTTGAGCCGCCCCAAGCATTTAAACAAGAGTTAAAGAGAATTGCTGCCGAACCCGAATCGGGGATGCACCGCTACATGAGCAATGCCGGTTATGAAAATACCAGGGCCGCAGTTGCCAAAGTGCTGGCCGAAGATTCCGGTCTGTCTTTCACACCGGAAAACGTTATCATGACCGTCGGTGCCGGCGGTGGGCTCAACGTTGTATTAAAAGCTTTATTAAATCCGGGGGAAGAAGTTATTATCCTAGCTCCCTACTTCGTAGAATACAAATTTTACATAGATAATCACAGTGGGACGGTTAAAGAGGTTTCCACACGGGAAGATTTTTCCTTGGACCTGGAAGCAATAGCTAAAGCTATTGGTCCCAATACTCGTGCGATGATCATAAATACACCTAATAATCCTACCGGCAAAGTATATTCTGAGCAAGAATTGGAACAACTAGGCGACCTGCTGGAACAAAAAGAAAAAGAACTGAACCGCGCGCTATATGTTATATCCGATGAGCCTTACGCCAAAATTTCTTATGATGGGATTAAAGTGCCAAGCATTTTTAAGTATATTAAAAGATCCATATTAGTAACATCTCACAGCAAAGACTTGGCCCTTCCCGGCGAGCGTATCGGCTATGCAGCCGTTAGCCCACAGATGGAGGATGCAGGACATGTAATGGAAGGACTTGTTTTCTGCAACCGTACTTTGGGCTTTGTAAACGCACCTGCTCTAGCCCAGCGTCTTGTCACTCCACTACAGCGTGAAACAGTTGATATAGCGGCATATCAAGAAAAAAGGGATATCTTATATGACAATTTAACTCGCCTGGGTTATAAAATGGTAAAACCTCAAGGTGCTTTCTATCTCTTTCCTCAGTCCCCTATACCTGACGATGTGGAATTTATAGATAAGGCGCAAAAATATAATTTACTGCTGGTTCCTGGCAGCGGGTTTGGCAAGCCCGGCTATTTCCGCATTTCTTACTGCATAGACAAACAAGTAATATTAAACTCCTTTACCGCTTTCGAAAAACTGGCACGTGAAGTAGGAATCTTGGCGTAATATTTTTCTTAAGTAATAGTAAAAACCCTCCTCTTAGAGGAGGGTTTTCTATGATCAAGGTCCGCAACAGCTTTCGCTCCTGCCGCGGGTTTCAGAGAGGCTGCACTTTCCCTGCAAATCTCCCGCGCTTCAATTTTAACCGAATACTATACACCCGCGACAATCCTCGCGTTTGCCATAAGCGAACCCTGTGCTATTATTCTGTCCTTAATTTATAAAATTATAATTGCAGTTTTAATAATCGCCAATATAATATGGCTCAAAACCCACATAGTCCGCACTGGTAAGTATAAAGCGAACTCCCCATGCTCGGTCAGGCAACCGGTAACCACAGGCCCTGGCATGTAAGTGACCGTAAATAACTTTTTGCACTCCGTATTTTTCGAAAATTTCAATAAAACCCGAATAGTTGTGTTTCTCATTGGTAGGCATATAATGCATCATTACTATTAAATCGTCAAACTTCTCCATGCCTTCTTTAACTACGCTTTGAAGGGAGTTTTCCAAACGCATTAATTCCCGGCGATATATTTTTTCGTCGGATGCTTTGAAATAGGTTCCGTTGGGACACAGCCATCCCCGTGTGCCACATACAGCAACACCATTAATACTGACGTGGTCATTTTGAATAAAATGCATGTTGTCCGGTGCTTTATTTCGCACTTTAGAAATGCCCTGCCACCAATAGTCGTGATTGCCCTGCACAGTTATAATCCTGCCTGGAAGCGTGCCGAGGAAATCCAAATCCGGCGATGCCTCTTCCAGGTTCATAGCCCATGAAATATCCCCGGCAACCAGTACCACATCGTCATCTGACACGGTTTCCACCCAATTTTCATAAATACGCCGGGCATGGTTAATCCACTTACCATCTATTTCACTCATGGGTTTGTATTCCTTAACATCCGTCCAATTGCCAGGTCTAACTTGCTTACAGAAGGAAAGGTGCAGGTCGCTAATGGCGAATATTTTCAAAAATTTATCCCCCCAAATAAACTCACAGCCAGGCTATACTTTCCATTTCAATTCTACACCCACAACAACCTTCCTTTTCTCATTTATGCAAAAATTTAATCCACCCCAAGAATCTAACTTTGTTTTATAATACTTTCTATAATGGATATTGCCCTATCAACATCACTGCCGGATATATTTAGATGCGTCACCAGGCGAACCGAGTAAGGGCCTGTAGCGTTGCATTTTACGCCCTTTTCCGCCATTTTTTGAACAAATTCAGCTGCGGTAATTTGTCCCGAGAAGTTTACTGAGATAATATTGGTCTGTACAGAATTCAAATCTATTTCAAGACCGGGCAAATCGTTTAAAGCTTGGGCCAGGCGCCCGGCATTAGCATGGTCTTCCGACAGCCTTGTAATATTCTCCAGTGCCACTAAACCAGCGGCAGCAAGTATACCTGCCTGCCGTAAACCTCCCCCCAGAGCTTTACGGTAACGGAGTGCCTTTTCAATAAATTCTTCTGAACCGGCCAACAATGACCCCACCGGTGCCCCTAATCCTTTAGACAGACAAAACATTACGCTGTCACAGGACCGGGTGAATTCCTTTACATTGACCCCGGATGCGGTGGCGGCATGGAATATTCGTGCCCCGTCCAAGTGAACATTCAAATTTCTTTCCTTGCACATGTTATACATTTTACTCATTGTTTTAGCGGACATAACAGTGCCGCCACCGCGGTTAAAAGTGTTTTCCAGGCATACCAGCCCTGTGGGCGGGAAATGAAGGTTAGCCGGCCGGAAAGCTTTTGCTAAGACTTCCGGGCCGTTTTCGGACAGCAACCCCGCCACCGTGTTTAGCTGAACACCACCAAACATGGCAGCAGAACCAACTTCGTAGTAGTAAATATGGCCTTCCTTGTCCAAAATAACTTCTTGGCCACGTTCTGAATGCGTTAAAACGGCAATCAGGTTTCCCGCTGTCCCGCTGGGCACGAAAAGAGCAGCTTCCTTGCCTGCCAGTTGGGCAGCTTTTACCTGCAGCTCATTTACCGTTGGATCTTCACCATACACATCGTCCCCTACAGCGGCATTTGCCATGGCTTCACGCATTTTGTCACATGGTAAAGTAACCGTATCGCTACGCAAATCAATAACTCTCATATGTTTACTCCTATTTATTAATTTATTCAAATCTTACATTATCATAATCATTTAAAATCGTCCATAAGAATAAGGCTGCAGCTCTAGGGCTGCAGCCTTATTCTAAAAACATTTCTTATTTTTCGAGCCATTCATTTACAAGGTCACGGTTCTCTTCCAACCAAATTTTTGCACCTTCGGCCGGATCGCCCGCGTCATTAATAGTAGACATCAAGCTGCCCAGGGATTGGTCATCCATGTGCCAGTTATTCAGCCACTTGGTAACAGTAGGATATTTCTCACTAAATCCTTCGTGACCCACGGGATAAATTTTTTCTTTTTCACCGTAGATTCCTTCAGGGTCTTCCAGGTATTTAAGATCAAAATCAGCGAAGGCCCAGTGGGGACTCCATAGTGTAACTACCACCGGTTTCTTTTCTTCAATAGATTGTTTCAAAGTTGCGGTCATAGCCGGTCCGGATGACTCTATAAGCCTCAAATCCAGATCATAACTTTTAATGGCTTCTTCAGTCATTCGCATCAGGCTGGCTCCTCCGTCTATGCCCACAATAGAGGGCTCACCGTTCACAATATATTTATCTTTATTGGCGTTTAATTCCGTAATACTGTCTATTTCTACATATTCCGGTACTACTAAACCAAGATACGTCCCTTCATACCAGGGCTCAAGGACTTCCCAGCCGTTACCCTTATATTTCTCAGCGAAGGGCTCATCTGTATTGGGAAGCCATACTTCACAAGCTAAGTCCAAATCTCCACTGGCCACAGCGGCAAAAAGTGGCTGTTTTTCCCCTTCAATTAATTTTACGTCATATCCTTCCTCTTCCAAAACCAGCTTCCATAAGTTCACCGCGGCAATGTTCTCAGCCCAGTTGAAAACCCCTATATCAATAGTTTCACCTTTGGCTGTGGACTCCCCATCTTGTTTTTCTCCTCCGGTATTGCCGCAACCGGTTACTACCATAGCCATAACCACCGTTATGGCAACAATTGTCCATAGTTTACTACGAAATCTTCTCAATAGTAAATTACCTCCCTTGTTATTTAATTAGCCAACAACTTCAGATAATATTACAGGATGCCTCAAATGACAAATGTCAGAAATCATTACCAAATAGCACAAACTTTATTGACTTATCTCTATCTTAACAATTCTCATAATTTCAGCCTTTTATCTCTTTCCCAGCCATAACCAGACAAAAAAACCGTAGTCCACATAACTACGGTTTTTGTCTGGTCAAGCAGATTTTTTATTTTTCCAACCATTCATTTACAAGGTTGCGGTTATCTTCCAGCCACTTTTTAGCACCTTCAGTGGGATCCCCCACATCCTTGATTACAGACATTAATCCACCCAGGCTCTGATCATCCATGTCCCAATTATTGAGCCACCGCGTAACAGTGGGGTATTTCTCACTAAAACCTTCGTGGGCCATGGGATATATTGTTTCCGCTTCACCGTAAACATTCTCGGGGTCTTTCAAATATCTAATATCAAAATCGGCGAAAGCCCAGTGAGGGCTCCACAGCGTAACCACTACCGGTTCATTATCTTCAATGGACTGCTGTAAAGTTGCGGTCATAGCCGGTCCGGAAGTTTCCATTAATTTAAAATCAAGACCGTAAGTATCTATGGCCTCCTCCGTCACCCTCATTAAGCTGGCTCCCCCGCCTATACCTACGATTGAAGGTTCGCCGTAGTCATGTTCTTTTTTATATATAATTGTATTCTGTCAATAATGAACACCAGCTATTCAAAGCCTTCTAACAACTTATTATATTGCCGGGTCATTATCTGTGTTAATGCCCCGGCCTTGCCATTTCCAATCTTTTGTTCGTCAACCGCTACCAGAGGCATAATCCCCATTAGAGAATTGGTTAAAAACGCCTCTTCTGATGAGAACAACTCCCTGGGTGCCAGCGGGCATTCCTTAACCTGAATATTATTTTCCAAAGCCAGATCTATCACTTTTTGCCTGGTTATTCCTGGCAGTAGCCCTGAATTTACGTCCGGTGTATAAAGCACATTACTCTCAACAAAAAACAAATTACTTACCGTACCTTCACTTAAATAACCGCGGTGGTTCATATATAATCCTTCATCCCAATCACGACGAAATGCTTCCTGCCGCCCCAGAATATTATCCAGATAATTTAAAGTTTTTAGCTTTAGCAATGGCGAATCAGCGTTGCGGCGGCATTTTAGAAACCCGGTCCGAAATCCTGCCCGGTAACAAGCATCTACATAAGGTAGTCCATGCTTGACTGTAATCACCACATTTTGTCCGTAACATTCATCTTCATTAGTATTCTCCTGTGCACCGGCAGAGACTGTGATTCGCAAACTGCCGTTTTTTAAGCTGTTGGCATCAATGATACGGGCAACCATTGTCTTAATCGCTCTTATATCTATAGGATTTAGACCAATCTCGTTCAGTGAATTCTTCATTCTTCGTAAATGTTCTGTTAAGAATACTGGTCCTTTGGGTAAAACACGTACGGTCTCGAAAAGCCCGTAACCATATAATAATCCTCTGTCAGTGACAGGAATAAAAGCCTCTTTGCTGCTCACAATATCACCGTTAACGCAAATGTACTCTTTCATTTTTTTCTCCCGTACTTTTGAAATTTATCTTCGCACAGCCTGTAAGAACCCGCCCTCTTAGGTCGGGGATCAACAGGCTGTAAGCTCGAAATAAGTGCGACTAAGGTTCAGATGGGGTGAAAACCCCACCTGAACCAAGTCTTCTTTATTCCAAGCCCAAAGCTCTCATCAGTGCTCTGGCTTTATCCAACGTTTCATCATATTCCGCCGCAGGGTCAGAGTCAGCGGTTATACCGCCCCCTACCTGAAAATAGAGCTTTTCCCCCTTGGAAATAATAGTTCTTATCACTATATTCAAATCCACTTGCCCATCAAAGCCCAGGTATCCTATAGAACCGGTATAGATTCCCCTGCGTACCGGCTCTAACTCCTCAATTATTTCCATGGCCCTTATTTTTGGTGCTCCGGTTATTGACCCACCCGGAAAGACAGCCCTTAAAGTATCAATAAAATCCTTGTCATCCGGCAGTTCTCCCTCCACGGTGGATACAAGGTGAAAAACTGTGGCATACTCTTCCAAGCGCAGCAATTCAGGTACCCGCACCGATCCAATCCTGCAAATTCGCCCCAAGTCGTTTCGCTCTAAGTCAACTATCATCATCAGTTCTGCCCTATCTTTGGCGCTATTCCAGAGCTCTGCTCTTAACTTTTCATCCTGCTGCGGTGTTTTGCCCCGTGGCCTGGTACCCTTAATAGGCCTGGTTTCAACTTTTTGGCCGTCAATTTTCAAATACCGCTCCGGGGACGCGGATATAACCCTAAAATCGCCAAAATTTAGATAAGCGGCAAAGGGTGCCGGATTAATTTCGTGCAGTTTGCAATACAGTGCCCACGGGTCTCCCTTATAATTAATAGAAAATCGTTGCGATAAATTAGCCTGGAAAATATCTCCGGCGTGAATGTAATCAACCACTTTCTGCACAGCGTTCATGTACTCTTTTGGGGTAAAATGTCTCTCCAGAGTTCCGTTGGCCGGTGTGACCGTATGATTTATCACTTGGGCGCCCAACATGCTTTCGAATTCTTTCAGGCGTGCCTGAGCCCTAAACAAAGCCTGTTCTCCTTTTTCAGGCAACCCGGTTGATATAATATACACTGCCTCCTGGTGGTGATCAATTAAGCCAATAACATCATAGAAACCAAAGCAACAATCGGGCGTTTGCAGATCGTCCACAGCTTGCGACGGCATCTTTTCCAGATAGCGCCCCAGATCATAGCTAAAATAACCCACCGCACCACCGTTAAAAGGAAAGCTTGGGTTAATGGGTGCCTGTGCAAACTCCTTCATGTAACGTCGAAGTTCTTCCAAGGGACAGCCCTCGTATGCGCTCATTTCCCCATTCCGGTTCACCTTTATTCTACCGTCCTTAACCTCAAGAGTCATAAAGGGTGTGGCACCAACAAAAGAATAATGGCCCAAACCTTGTACAGTCATCCCGGAATCCAATAAGAAACTAAAGGTTAAGCCCTGCAGCGGGTTATAAAGGGAAAGAACATCCCCCTTTAGGTTAAGACGCTTGACCAGCGGCAAGATTGGCAATCCACTCACCCCCACGCCACGCAAGGAAGTTTGCCAAAATCCTTTTTCCTTCTCCGGTTAGTATTGATTCAGGGTGGAATTGAACGCCCTCCACGGTAAAGCGCCGGTGCCTTATACCCATCAATTCTCCGTCTGCGCTATAAGATACAGCCTGCAAAATATTTGGCAACCCTTCATCCTGTACCACTAAAGAATGATAACGGGCGGCTGCAAGGGGAGACACCAACCCGTTATATACACCCTTACCGTCGTGCCTAATAAGGGAGCTTTTTCCGTGCACAGGACGCCTGGCCCTAATCACTTTCCCCCCGAAGGCCTGTCCTATGGATTGGTGCCCTAAACATACACCTAAAATGGGGCACTTACCTGCAAATGCTCGAACCAATTCCACTGAGATACCGGCTTCATTCGGCGTGCACGGCCCCGGAGAGAGGACAATATGGGTAGGTATTCTGACCTCAACCTCACTCACTGTTATTTCATCATTACGAAAAACTTCCACTGCTACCCCTAATTCGCGGATATACTGGTAGAGATTGTAAACGAAGGAATCATAGTTATCAAGGAGTATGATCATAAATCTTCTTCACCCCTTTTTCCATAAAGTTTAACCCAATAAAAAAAGACCAGCATAAAACGCACTGGTCCTCACCCCAAGCTCCGAGTCGTCTCATCTCCACTCTAATTTACCACTCGTCTACTCTATGCTCAGCTTTCAATTGTATGCAGACAGTGTAATATAATCCCCGGCAGGTGTCAATTGGAATTTATTTTTCTTTCCGAATCCTTCCGTATCTGATTGATAACTATATTATCGGTTGGAAAAGCAAGAGGTGGTAAATTGTCAAGATTAAAATAGTTTACCGCATCAAGATCATCCCCTGCTTCCATGCACCCCCCAACTACTTGTGTAAGAAACCAAATCCCCACGGTATGATTTGCTGGGTCATGAAAATTAGAATTTACGGTATAAACTCTGATTATCTTAACATCCAGGTTTGTCTCTTCTTTAAATTCGCGCACAGCAGCACTATGCACATCTTCTTCGTATTCCACGAACCCGCATGGTATACACCACAATCCTTTATACTGGCCTCTCTTCCTCCTTCCCAGAAGAATTTGGCCATTATCATCAATTACAATGCAAGCAACTCCGACAATGGGGTTCTCATAGAAAATATAAGTACATGAAGTACAGGTGAGCCTGTACATGCCGCGGTTATTCTGATAGTCTAATTTGCCACCACACATGGGACAAAAAAAGAAACGCTGGCCCGGTCCAGTCAATTATTTACCCACCTTTCCCTTTTTATTAACCAGTAAAACGGTTATCAAGATGGCAATAGATGTAAGTATAATGGTACCACCAGGAGGTAAATTTAAGTAGAAAGATATAAAAAGGCCAAGAGCAACCGATAATTCACTAAATAATACAGACAATAAAAGGGCGGAACGAAAACTTACAGCTAATCGCAAACTTGCAGCAACCGGCAATATCATTAGAGAACTTACTAATAAAACTCCTACAGTCTTCATAGCCACGGCAATGGTTAAAGCCGTAAGAACCATAAACCCCATCCCTAAAGCCTTGACCGGTATACCACTGACCTGAGCTGCTTCATCGTCAAAAGTTGTATAGAACAATTCTTTATAAAAGAGAAAAATTAAAAAAAGTACGGTAATCCCAATCCCGGTAATGATCCACATGTCGAAAGAGTTTAAAACCATAAGGCTGCCGAAAAGATAACCCATAAAATTAGCATTAAAGCCTCCGGCAAGTCCCATAAAAACAGCGGCAAGTGCAACACCACCGGACAATATGACAGCAATGGAAAGCTCGGCATAATCCTTATAGGCTATACGCAGTCTTTCCAAGAGCAGTCCTCCCCCCACTGCAAACGCTGACGCTGTAATCACAGGATGGGTGCCGGCCAATAAGGCTGCCGCTACTCCGGACAAGCAAAGGTGTGACAAGGCATCGGCTACCAGTGACAACCGGCGCAGGGTGATAAACAGCCCAACCACAGGACATAAAACCCCTACAACCACCCCTACAATAAAGGCATTTTGCATAAATGCATAAGCAAATATATCCACTATCTACCCTCCCCAATCAGCTGGCTTAAGACAGATGCACTGCCAAAGGTGCTTTGCACTACTGGTTATACCATCGCCAGCCTTTTGGAACATGCCTCATTACTCTGTTTACCAGTATCCGAGAGCTTCTTCTGACAAAAGCAGAGCGTCCTGTCCAGACAAACCTGCTTAGTAAGCAAAGGCGATACTTCATCCACATCATGTGAAACCAACATCAATGTAACTCCCTTTTCGCTATTTAGCTCAGAAAGAATTCTATACAATTCATGTCTTCCGCTCACATCCAAACCCGCTGTTGGCTCATCCATGATGAGCAGCTGGGGTTTGGCAGCAAGGGCCCTAGCCAGCAATATTTTTTGTTGCTGACCGCCGGACATATTTCCTACCATATGATGACTCATATTCAGCATACCAACGGTATCCAGGGCTTCATCAACAACTTTATAATCCTCTTTTCTCAACCGTCGTAAAATTCCTCTAGCGGGAACACGTCCGGATGCTACAACCTCTCTGGACGTAGCGGGAAAAGACTTATTAAAGAAACGGGCATTCTGAGAAATATAACCTAGCCGAAACCTTTCCTTGAAAGCCATACTATCCATTCCGAATATGTTTACCTTTCCCTTTTGCGGTTTTAATTGCCCTAGTATTAATTTTAAAATGGTTGTTTTGCCGGCGCCGTTTGGCCCTGTTATTCCAACTACATCGCCGGAATTAACCTGTAAGTTAACCTCATCCAAAACAGGGTGACAGCCGTACGTAAAAAATACGGAACAAAGTTCAACCACTGTGCTCATTTTATCCCCCCAATCCTTCCTTGAGGTTGGCCAGATTCTTACGCATCAAGGTGAAATAATTTTCACCTTGAGCTTTGTTTTCTACAGATATACCACCTAATGTATACAAAACAAGGGTTTTTACCCCGGCTTCTCTGGCAATAGTATCGCTAATTTTAGGGCTTACTAAGGACTCAAAAAAAACACATTTAATATTCTTTTGCCGAATAGTATCAACTATTTCTGCTAACCTCGCCGGACCCGGTTCAACTTCCGGTGAAATACCCCTTACAGCAATCTGATTTAGCCCGTACCGCTGTGCCATATAGCCGAAAGCAGAATGGGATACCACAATATCATTGGAACTTATATCTTGTAGTGTGTTTTTAAAATCTTGGTCAAGCTCTTTTAACTTTTGGTTTAATAAATCCCGGCGGTGGCGAAAAAAACCGGCATTAGCAGGGTCAATTGCACAAAGAGCCTTTGTTATATTGTCTACCATTATTGCAGCATTCACAGGATTGGTCCATATATGGGGATCGACCCTGGCTTCGCGCTTATCTTCCACGTGCTGTACCCCGCCGTCCTCCAGTAAATCAATATTTTCACTGCAATCTACAGCCCTAACTCCTGTATCCAGACCGGCAAGCACATCGTCAATCCATGCTTCCATGCCGGCACCACTGTAGACAAGAGCATCTGCCTGATTCATTTTCACCATATCCCTGGGAGAAGGTTCCCAGTGGTGTGCCTCGCCTCCGGATGGTATTAAATTTACAACATTTCCTTTGTCCATGACAATCTCTGATGTAAAATAATACACTGGGTAGATGGTTGTAAAAACCGTGAGTTTTGCTTCGCCCGAAGCCACACTGACTGAATCCCCATCAACCGTATTCACTGCACAACCTGCTAAAAAGATAATTATAAAGCAAATAGCAAAGCAGTGCGCTGTGATAACTTTTGAGTGCACAGGAGTCATTCTTCGCCCTCCCCTTCATTTTCTTCTATCTGAATACAGTTTGAACAATAACCAAAGATTTCAAAACGGTGGTTTTTAACTTTAAAGTCTTTTTTAAGCACTTTATTCCAATCAAAGTAATCCAAGGGACAAAAATCAAGCTTTTGTGATACCCCACACCCCAGGCAAATGAGATGGTGAGAGTGACCGTCACCATCCCTGTTAAGTTCGTACCTGTTTTTGCCACCAAAATTAATCTCACTTACAATATTTAAATTGCGTAAAAGTGCCAGGTTACGGTAAACTGTATCCAATCCCATGGCAGGATAATGAGAGCAAATTCGTTTATGAACTTCTTCCGCACTTTGGTGCCCTTCTCGCTCGGAAAGGACTTCAATTATTTCTTGCCTTTGAGGTGTTACTTTGTATCCTTTATTTCTTAATTCTTTTAACAACTTGGTTTTATCCATATTACCCTCCACCCAATTAGGAAACATTATTAATTACTATATTTTTACTAGCAATTTACTTCCTTGTCAAGTCGGGTAGTATTTTATCATTTCCCGCCAGAAGACCCCCGCCTCTAAGCGAAGGAGGGAGATGAATGGCGGCGCACAAAAACCAACTTTTGTGGTATAATATACCCAGAACACATGATCGGCAGAGGTGATAACCATGCTCACAATCTTCTCTAACCGGATATACAAGACCACCCTCCCAGTGGTAGAAGTATTCGCCATCGGGCAGGAAATCCTTGCCTTCAACAGCGCAAAGCACCACCTGGTCAATCGAATCACAGCCCGGGAGCGAACGGGGACAGATTTTTTGAGAGACGGGCAAAGCCTGCACATGTACACCAAGGGGACTTTCGGGTACAACGACTACTTTGCCAACTCCATCATCAACGCCGCTAATGCGGCGATTGACAGCAGCAGAGAACTTCACCAGCTAAACATCCGGTCCCTTAAAAACCAGATAACTGCCAGGGAGAAGAAACTCAAGAAACTGCGCCGGCACCTCAGTGGCAAACTGGCCATGCTGCAGTCCTGTATACGAATATCCAAAGCAACCAAACAGGACCGACCCCGGAAAAAGGACCTTAAGCTGAAAACCTACCGTGGGTGTCAAGAGAAACAACTTACCTACGGGTACGCTACCTGTTACCGAAGCTACTGCCGGATATATAATAACCTCTACGACTTCGAGCACACCTACCTGCGTCCCGGTATTAAAAACCTCAAAAACCGTATCTCCATGATCACCCACTCCGTCAACCTTCTAAGAGACAAGCTAGCCAGATTTGAGACACAACTCCCGGGCATCACCTTCGGTACTAAAAAACTGTTCCGGGCCCAGTTCACCAAGTACACCGGGCTGTGCCCGGGTGTACGGCAAAGAAGGCACGGCCTCTGGCTCAATAAATGGCGCTACCTGCGCAATAAGAGCTTTAAGATCGTGGGCCGGGGTGACGGCAGGTATGGTAACTTTGTTTTTAAGTATGATACCGGCAGCCGAGAACTTAAAGTGCATCTACCGCAAAAAACGGTTACCGTAAACATAGTGTTCCCCTACGGGCAACACTTCCTGGATGAAGTCTTGGAAGACCGTACTTTAAAACGACCTTTAACCTGGGAAGCAGAAGACCGGGGTGACTACTACATCTTTAAGGTTATGTTTGAGCCACCACCGGTGGACCGCAACTACTATACCGGTAACGGGGTGGTAAGCTATGACACCAACTATGACCACCTTGCTTGGACGGAGCTGGATGGCAGCGGTAAACTTCTCCGGCACGGCAGGATACCACTATATGTGGACGGTAAAACCACGGGCCAGACCGCTAAGATAATCGAAGCGGCAGCCATCGGGCTGGTCGGTATTGCCTGGGAAGTGAAGAAACCTCTAGTGGGTGAAAAACTAGACCCGGTGATTCCAAATCCAGCCTGACTTACGGCGGCAAGAAGCGTAACTACAAGCTGACCAGATTTGCATACGCCAAGATCGACCAGAGTATCGAGAGCCGGGCACGTAAAGAAGGTGTTGGTGTTATCCGCAAAAATGCCGCCTTCACATCGGTAATTGGTAAGATGAAATACATGCGAGCGCTGGGGGTGTCAATTCACACCGCAGCATCCCTGGTGATCGGCCGGCGTGGGCTGAGATTTAAAGAGAAGGTGCCTGCGCTGTATAGAAACATTATCCCGGAGAAGAACCTACTAAGGCACCACTGGAGCCACTGGCGTTTTTTACACCGGCACTTAAAGCAGTTTAAAGTACATACCTTCTACAAGGTACCGTTAACCGGCACACCTTTCGATAGTATGAAAGCTTGTAAGTCTGCAGTAGCTTAACTATTCAAGTTAACTGATATCAAAGTACAAACTCCGGCAGCATATTACCGGTCAAAGTGCGTGGTCATAACCGGAGGATTGTGAGCGTATCCGGTCGGAAGCAATAATATGTCTGCCCTGATTACCTTTTAAGAATGGATTCTCTGGCCAGGTCTGCTTGGGCGGGCTAATACTTTCGGTTCTGCCGTTGGTATATAGGGTCAGGAAACCCGGCTCAAATTGTACCCAGTTGAACGGGGTTTCTAGGGGAAACCTAGAATCTCCCGCCTCTATAGGCGGGAGTAGTTCAATAATAGTATTTCCTAACTAGAAAAATAACTAGAAAAGTTAGTAATAAAAAATTCCCCAATGGGGAATTTTTTGAGATCGATGACAAACCTGTCTTTTGCGCATAGCGAATGAATTGAATCGAGCAGCTGCCATAAAGAAAAATATCCTTTATTTCATTGCCGCAAAGCCTGCCGAGATTCTATTCAATCTTTCTTTTCCTTTTAATAGACCGACCCAACGTTCAGGAATGCCCTCAAACCCGTAATAAGCACCGGCCAGCCCGCCTGTCACCGTACCTGCCGTATCAGCGTCCTCTCCCCTGTTTATTGCGGACACTAAAATATCCTCAAAAGAATCTTCCTGTAAGAAGCATTGTACCGCAGTACCCACGGTGTATAAGGCATTACCCTTGGGCAACAATTCCTCAGTTCCTGACTGCACGCATTTAACTATGAACCAAAAAAAATTGGAAGGATATAAACCGTATTTTTTACATTGCTCATCAGTAAATTGCAGGCTCTTCGTAATCATTTCTCGCTTGGCTATAGACGCCCGGGAAGCTAGATAGACAAGGTAATTGTAAAAGATGCAGCACGCTGCCCCTTCTTCACTGTAATGGGTCATACTTGCAATTTCCTTGGACCAATAAGCCATTAAACTTGTATCCTTTTGGTAACCAAAGGTGACTGCTAGTGTACGCATCAAACCACCGTTACTATCCATTTTGTTTATTGTCGTTGCAGTTGCCCTGGCAGCATCCTTCCAATTACCCACCTGTAAATAGTTCTTAAATGAGAGCGCAGTTGTGGGGCCAACATAATCGGGCTGTTCTCTATACCAAGCTATGAAACGTCTCCCGATTTCCTCCACCGGGTACATGGGATTGGTCAATATTCCTTCTGCCACATGTAAAAGCATATGGGTATCATCAGTAAATTGCCCTGGCTCCAGATTATTCCTGCCGCCCCCTACCATATCCCTCAAAGTTCCAAACTTGCTTTTTATGTCTTCCTTTTTCATGTACTCTACGGGACCTCCAAGAGCGTCCCCTATGGCAGCACCATACAACGCACCTTTAATATATTCCTTCATTCGGCCACCCTCTTTAAACTTTCTAATTATCACCTCTTTAATATTCTGTGATAAAGATAAAAAAGCCTGCTCTGAAACTAAATCCCTTTAACAGTAACGAAAAAAAGGCCCTAAAGGCCGGATATTACTGCAGTACAGGTCCTAATATCATTGAGTTCACTGATACTCCGGGAACATCATGTAAATCTTTCTCTAAAGACTTCCTTCCGTTTTCGTCAACCTGCATAGTCAGGGATATAATTCCCCTTCCCTTGGTGGGATCAGGTATGCCGCTGCGGCTTAAAATTGAATCACCATAACGGGTAAGCACCTCTTGCACCTCGGGTCCCCTGGTTGCCCTGTGATCGACCATAATTCCAACAATACATATATCTTGGGACATTTTTTCCTCCTCATTAACTTATGGTTTTATTTACAGTATGCACGCTCAACCCGGGTTTAAAAACATGTCCTGGCTCAATGGAAAGATTTTAACGTAATTAAAACAGAAGCAGGAGGAACTACCACAATCAACCCCTTAATAGTCAGTAAATTCTAAATATTGTTTACAATTTTTAAAATATGGAAACTTTCTCTCCCTTTAATTATTGTCTACAATGATATACACAGAAACTTTATTTCGCATACAACAACTAGCTTTAAATACTCTCCGAGAATCAAAGTGTAGCTAGCGTTTACATAATATGTAGGCATTGTTCTTGCACTATTAGATACAAAGTTGACACTGTACACATAGTACACATCACTTCCGGGGAGGGGAAATTATGCGAGTTTATATACTTAATGATAAGATAATCGACACCCTGGAAAATAAAGTCCTTAAATCGGGATACTTTATTCTAAAAGAAGCTGTGCGATATTGCAACAGGCAAGGATGGAAATGGTATTATGCAAACGATAAAAGGCTTATGCACGGACGTGAACTTTGGGACACATTAGGATCAGTACTTGCTCCTTCGATGCCTGAAGTTTATCTGTTTAACAAAGACTTACATGCACATATTTATGACGTGTTGGTAAAAGAATCATCTTCGTATGTTCCGCGCCCGTACATTACTACTAAAAAGGTGATGCGCTGCTTGTTTAAAAGAGGAGACGGGGATTTTTTCGGTGTTTGGTTTGTCTACCACCATTCAGGTGTTTATTATTGCGTTAGGGACAGCAAAGCTAAATTAATATGGAGACCGGAAGTTTCCTCTTCCGGAGATTTTATTGAGCAAGCAAATTAAAATATACGATATTAATGCTTTGACTTGGCATTGCTACATCCCACATTACTACATTTCAGGAAACTAAAATGCTCCAACCCGGGACAACTGTCAGCCCACTGGTAAATACAAATCTTGCATTGATTACACAACTTCCGTTGACGGTTTTGTTTCTGTAGTATCATAACAATCACCTCTTACAAAATCTTTATAATAATTTTGTCATATTATGGCGGTTAGTTCTGCAAAGTGGATGACACTTTAGGTTAAATTATTGTTAAGCAGTATACCGTTTTTAAAACATATTATGCCTGTACTCACTTATGACTTTATAATCGAAAAAACCCCGGATACTTGGGAAATCTGCTTTTCCCGGTTCCGGGGTTAAATTTTTGCGATTTCGGATGCCATTTCAACTGATCGAATTCACTTTTTCTTTTTCTTACCCCTTTTCCTTTCTTTTTTGGAAGACGGCGTCTCTACTTCTACCGCGTTAACACCGGGAACGGAATTCGGCAGTTTTGGCAACTTTTCAGGAAATAATTTCTTTTCTAAACTGCCAACCAAGTCCGGGGGAAGTTTATAAGTCATGGGATAAGGGGAAACTTGAGGATCCGGAGAAGCAACGGCTACTTCCTTGGCAGCATCTTCTATTTCTTTCTCTATTTCCACGTGATCTTCGTGATTTTCCGATAAGTCAATTCGAATTTCCGCTCCGCCAGAACATACATCACTGTTGCTATAAGTAAGAACTTGGCCCGCAGTGTTCAGCCCTTCCATTCCTTCGTCCGAAACCAAGCTTTTTGCTTTATCCCGCAGAGAAACAGCATCCACAATTACATCTTCAAGGGCAAATATGTCAGAAGGTATACCACTGTCATCAAGCGCCTTTTCTGCCTTGGCAAGTGCCTCGTTGATCCAACTTTCTATTCGTCCCAAACTCTGCCCGACCTGCTCTAAAGTTCCTTTGGCCTGCCGGGCAATTGTCTTGGATAACCAAGCTTGCTCTTCCAGAAGACGGCGAAGTTCTGCACCTTCTTCGTTAGCAAGCGAATCCATCTTTGCACCAAGTTCAAGACACCTATCCGTAACTTCCCTGTATCGATTAAAAAGCAAGAATATCACTACCTCCCAATTGGTATAATTTAACACTATATACTTTCTATGGAAATAATGAAATTCCTTCTTCCCGGTAACAAAAAAAACAAAGGCACAGTAATTGGATCGCCTTTGTTTTATCTGCTATGTTCTTTAGCGTTCGATGGTTCTTCTTCCTTTAGCCTCTTTTTCTCCACCAATGACCGCATTAGAATAATACCGAACCAAATCCCAGCCGCTCCGGACACAGCCGGGTCAGCTAGAAAATTGAAGGGATACCCCGTACCAAAATATTTCACCCATACAGTACTAGGTATAAAACTTAGCATCCCCGAAGGAATACCTTGAATGATCAATAGTTCCTGTTTAACACGATATTGAATAATCCACCCCCAGAACCTGCTTAACTCAATCAGAATTCCCGACAATATGGTCATCACAGAAAGCAACGTATTGGAAATCCATATCTGGGTGGAAAATGGACTTAAAAGATAAGGCCCGGCATTATAATAGGCATAATAAAAGTAACTATACAGTAGCAATAAAACCGTGGCCATGATAACAGCCTGTCCAAGAGCATACGGTGCTCCTCTTTTCCTCGTCACAAGCCTTTCACTTCCTTGGGGCGCTAAACTTAAATAACACCCATATGATGGTAATATTTACCTTTTATACATCTTACCACAAAGAACCTATGGTCGCTACCTTTTGGGCAAAGTCCGTTAATTTATTGATTACGGATTCCTGGTTTTCTGCATTAAGATGAGCCAGACGACCTGTATCAATACCAATTTCACCCAATAGTGTAAGAGAAGCCTTAAATTCAGCATCCCTTCCCGCAGTATACAGACTTCCACTGGTACACCCCTCACTGCATGAGATCAAGGCCACTCCCCAGATCCCCCGGGCAAAATTGGTAAGCAAAGTGTCTTTACGTAAAGCGCCTATACAGGGAAGCACTCTAATAACTGCATTATTCAGCACAGGATAGCCTGTAACCGTTCCGGGTACTATTTTCCTGCCCACGGTCTTACGGCAGGCATATATTACCAGGGGAGGATTAGCTGGGTTTGAAAACCTATCATAGGAATCACCATCTGATTCTCTTTTTAATCCCGGAATAGTTATGGCCCCTGCCGGGCACGCTGCAGCACACATGCCACAAGCTTGGCATATATCAGGTGATATGCTTGCCTTACTTTCAACTGCAGGCACGCCATAAGGGCATATACGCTGGCAGGTTAGACATCCTATACACCGGGAAATGTCAACCTCTGCACCCAGCCCGCAGCGAAGGCATCTACTTGCCTCAGTTAATGCATTTTCTTCATTAAACCCCATTTCAAAAACCCCAAAACTCTTAACCCTGGTTTCAGGCTTTAAATGCTTTAAATTCCTGCGCTTATGTGTGATTATATGTTTTGATACCTTGTCGGGAAGATTACCTATTACTGCTATGGCCTTAGGTTTCCGAGGCCCGGTCTTAGATAGGTAAGCAGCAATACTCTCTGCAACTTTGTGTCCAGATGCTATTGCTGAAACGGCCGCCCCCGGCCCCTGTGCTACTTCGCCGCAGGCAAAAAAACCATCCTCACTTGCTGCCAAGGTATCTCTGTCGACCATCAAGTTACCCCTACTATCCAATTGCAAACGACCCCGAACACAACTCAGTGAGGCAGCCTGACCTACAGAAACTATGACGTTATCACCATTAATAACTTTTGTTTGACCGGTATCAAAACAGGGGTTAAACCGGCCTTCTTCATCAAAGACCCGCAGCACTTTTTGTACTTCAAGACCTTGAACTCCCTCGTCTCTTGAAAATAATATTTCCTTGGGGCCCAGTCCGGTATACAGCCTGACGCCCTCTTCACGTGCTTCTTGCACCTCCCATGCATGGGCAGGCATCTCTTCCGGAGATTCCAGGCAAACAACATTTGCCTCACTAACCCCCTGCCGCAAAGCAGTTCGAGCTACATCCATGGCCACATCTCCCCCACCGATGACAATAACACTTCGCCCAACAGGCATGGGGTTACCTGAATTTGCTCTTTGAAGAAACGGTAATGCCGGAAGTACTGCAGGGTGCTCTCCTCCAGGAATGGGCAGCATTTTACTTTCCTGCATTCCCACGGCCAGCACCACAGCCCGGTATTTACGTCGTAACTCCTCAAGACCGGCGTCTTTTCCGACTTCAAATCCGCATCGAATATCAACACCGCTTTCTTGCAGCATGGCTATATCACCGGATAAAACTTCCCGCGGCAACCTGAAGACAGGGATCGACGCAAAAAAATGACCACCGGGTTCATCGTGACGGTCAAAAACGGTTACCGTAAATCCACGTTGCACAAGATCATGAGCTGCGGTCAGGCCAGAAGGCCCGGCCCCGATTATTGCAATATCACCACCGGGAATGCTCCCTTTTTTGTCAAAGCAATTCCTTGCCCGCTGTGGATATTTACTTTTCTTTCCTTTTTCCACGGCAAATCGCTTTAGCGCCCTTATATTAACCGGGGCATCCACCTTGGCCCGACGACAATTATCCTCGCATGGATGGGGACATACCCAGGCACATACGGAAGGGAAAGGGTTGTTTTCTTTTATTATTTTGAAGGCTTCAGCATAATCACCATTAATGATGCTATCAACGTAACCGGGTACATTTGTTTTCACCGGACACCCATAACTGCATGGTGTTAAATAAGCCAAAATAAGACCTCCTGTATCACTTGACTATTTAAAAAGACAGTAAATGCAAAAGCCCCCAATTAAGGGGGACTTGTGGGTCATTATAGCATTCTTCATAGCTTAAGTCCACTACGATTGGGGAACTGCTAGAACCACTATTCTAAACCGTAAGTTTAATTATCACCCGATAAAAGGAAATAATAATAACAGTACTAAAAGATGTGACGAGGCGATTTAATGCACACCGACCAGAAGATTTCTTTACTTATAGAACAAATTATAAGCTTGTACCGGGAAGCAGGCAACCACCTTCAACAGAACAATGAAGGACAGTACTTAAACAAAATATCCAAAACCGGCCCATATAAAAACCAATTAAGATCTTTAATGGGTGACACCTTTGAGTTCTCTGATCACTGGCTTAACATGCTAAAAAAATTTGAAAGCCAAAACGACTCACCGGCTATAGGTTATTTATACAAACTGCACGGTAACTTAATGGAGGACGAAAACAAGGACCTGGCGGGCATAACATTAACGGCAAGAATTTATTTTTTGGCCGGGAATTATCTGGAGTTAGGTGGACTTTTTACCGATGCGTCGCACACTTACTTAAAGGCAAGGGCTTTCTATAGTAAATTTCAAAATTGGGACGGAGCAGACACAGCTTACTACAGACACCTTATTTGTCATCGCAAGGATATGCCCTATAATTCTCCCAAATTGATAAAGGCATTATTATTCGAATGGACCACCGGTTATGGTTACAAACCATTTCGTCTCCTGGCATCTTCGCTGATTATTATCCACGTTTTTGCCGCAGCCTTCCTCTTTTTGGACCTTATTGGCTGGGGAGGTATCAGTGGGCGAACACAAATATCTGGGATTATGTTTACTTTAGCGGCATAACATTTTTGACCGTTGGCTACGGAGATATTATACCTTCGTCAATACCAGCTAAAGTGATTGCTCTTTTAGTAGGGTTTGTAGGACTCGGCTCATATTCTTTATTTATAGCTATGATGGCTCGAAAAATGTTTAAATTTTAATTCTTTTATTAAGAATATCAGCGCGTGTTAGGGGAAGATTGAAAAAAGCATTGAACAAAACTTTGTTTTAGAACGGGTGATCATTCAGCATGCCATACATTGCAGCTGTGGGTAAAGCCATCTTGATATTCTTCCTATTGCTGTTTATCATGCGCGTTATCGGGAAAGCGGGTTTCGCAAAGCTTTCCCCCAGTGATGCCACATTAATATTAATTATTGCAGCAGTAATTGGAACTCCGCTGGTAAAGCCAGGCCATCCACTATCTTACACCCTCTTGGTTTTAGGGACTGTGGTAATCTTGCAGTTCATTTTCTCCCGCCTGTCACTAGTGGATAAGTTAAGACCCTGGTTGGAAAGCAAGCCCACAGTGATTATTTTAGATGGTAAAATTTCTTTTGAAAACATGAAGAATAACCAATTTGACATGGACCAGCTTCTTTCAGCTCTGCGCTTACGCGGCATAAGAAGCATAAACGAAGTAGAACTGGGAACACTTGAACCCTCCGGGCAATTCAGTGTAATGAAAAACTCAAATATAAGTGAACATCTTCTGGAAGAGGATTCTACTTGCAAACAATTAAAAGAGGAAGCCTTAAAGCAGTTCCAAAGTCAGGGACTAAATATGAAACCCCGCAACCAGCAAGATAAACCACTGGATTCATAAAAAATAACTCAGTCACCAGCTAAGAAACCTTTTTCTTTTAGAGCTTTTCGCGCACCGTCCAAATCCTCTGCATTGCGATATTGTACGGTGTGCAAATGAACTCCACCGGTAAGAGATGACAGCAAGGAGGCTGATTGCGCCTCAACCCTTGCTACGAATTTTGCCACATCACGCCTGGACTCCAACATCAGATACCCTTTTAACTCGCCATAAAGGGGGTGTTCCACCAGGACATCAAGTACTTTAAGACCGTGGTCAACCAGAATATTTAACTCATCCATTGTTTCCCGAGGCATATGTTTAACAGCCAATACTGCTTTCCTGTACATCTCCGCATCTTTATTGGGTAAAATATATCCTTGGGGCGTTGCCATCACATCATAGCCTTTGGCACGCAAAATGGCCACATCCTGCACAATCACCTGACGGCTCACCCCAAGCTTTTTGGCCAGGTCTGTACCGCTGACAGGCTGTAAACTTTGGTTAAGAATTATAACAATTCTTTCTCTTCTTTCTATGCTCATTAATTTTCACCCTATCTTTACCGTTCTTTACCATGCTTTACCGTATAGAAAGCATTCTTTGCAGCGCTACTTTTGCCCACCCGGCAGTTTCTAAATCAACTTTCACCTGGTTTTCCACCTTCCCGGACACTAAATTTTCCAAACAGCAAAGTAAGTTGCGTGGGTGTATTTTCATCATATCCGGACACGGTCTTACCTTATCATTTAATGAAATTATTTTTTTATCCTTGTACGTATCAGCAAGCCTTTGAACCAGATTAATCTCCGTTCCCACAGCCCATGACGAACCCGGCGAAGATTCACGTATACACTTAATAATATACTCAGTTGAGCCACTTTCATCTGCCTCTTCCACAGTTTCGTAAGAACATTCCGGGTGCACTACCACTTTAATGCCGGGATGGTCTTTCCTAACTTCACAAACCCGTTGTGGGCTAAATTCTTGGTGTACGGGACAATACCCATTCCACAAAATAAGACGGGGATTATCACAGCCCTTAAGTAAGCCTTTATGGCGGTCCCATAAAGCCATATCCGTAAGACTAATTCCGATTTTCTTGCCTGCATTACGGCCTAAGTGCTCATCGGGAAAGAATAAAATCCTCTTACCCTTTTGTAATGCCCACCTGAAAGCTGATTCGGCACTGGAAGAAGTACAAGTTAAGCCTCCATTTTCCCCGCAAAAAGCCTTCACTTGAGCCGAAGAATTTACATAAGTAATGGGAATAACTTCCCCAGGAAAATATTTTTGTATTTCCGCCCAACACTGCTTAACTTGTCCGGTTCCGGCCATATCGGCCATAATGCAGCCTGCCGCCGTATCCGGGATAATCACTTTTTGTTCTCCAGTAGTGACTATATCGGCAGTTTCGGCCATAAAATTTACACCAAGAAAAACAATGTAAAGGGCTTCTTTGCATTCCGCCGCCTGGCGGGCCAATAGAAATGAGTCACCCTTGAGGTCGGCGAATTGAATAACACTGTCATGTTGGTAATGGTGTCCCAACACCAATAGCTTTGAGCCTAGTTTTCCTTTTGCTTCCATGATTTTGTATTTGATTTCCTCGTCAGACAACTGACTGTACATTTGGCCTTGGTATTTGTTTGGAGCTAATTGAGTAAACATGTAAATCCCCCTGTTATTTAACTGTATGCAATTCCAAACTTATATCCAGCGGTTGGGCCGAGTGGGTTATCCAGCCCAGTGAAATAACATCCACCCCTGCCGCTGCCACATTAGCAACCACATCCGGCGTTAAACCGCCGGAAGCTTCAACTAACACTCTGCCGGAAACCAAATTTACCGCTTCTTTCATACAATCACAAGTCATGTTGTCCAACATGATCACATCGGCCCCTGACTCTAAGGCCTCTTGCACCTGTTCCAATGTTTCTGTCTCCACTTCTATCTTCACAAGATGACCCACATTTTCCCGGGCCAGGCGTACAGCTCTCTTAATACCACCCGCAATTTCAATGTGGTTGTCTTTTATTAATACAGCGTCATCCAATCCCATACGGTGATTGCTTCCTCCCCCTACTCTCACTGCATATTTTTCCGCTAGCCGCAGTCCGGGAGTCGTTTTACGAGTATCTACTATCCGGGTACCGAATGGTTCCACTGCTTTTACGGCTGATGCCGTGGCAGTAGCAATACCTGATAAACGTTGAAGAAAATTTAAGGCTACCCTCTCCGCAGACAAAATACTGCGTGCATTCCCATATACCCGACCAATAACACTTCCTTTTGTCACGGCACCTCCATCATTAACAAAAGGCTCTAATTTAACATCTGAGTCCAACAAATGAAAAGCAGTGCGTGCATATGCCATACCGGCCAAAATACCGTTTGATTTACATAAGAAACTGCCTGAGCCACTTATATCACGTGAGACAATAGCCTCACTGGTTATATCACCGCGACCCAAGTCTTCTTCCAGGGCCCGTCTCACTATTTTCTCAAGTTGCAATAAGCTCACCCTTTTTAATTTAAATATTCGATGCCGGCCTAAGACTATCTGAACTTTTCCCATCCGAAAAATCAGATCGATAATGACTTCCCAGGGTTTCCCGGCGGGCCAAGGCATTTCTAGCTATTAAACAGGCCACCGTAAGCATGTTTGTAGCGGTAATATTTTGTACCCCTAACAAATTCCTTTCCATCTCTTCTAGTTGCTCAACAGCATCTGTAAGTCCCTCTTCAGACCGTACTAACCCCACCTTACACCACATTAATTCACGCAAGGCAAAAATAAACTTATTATCACCTGTATCAATTGCCTTCCGGTTAAAGCTCTTTGCGCGCAACACAGCCGAATGCATCTTATTTGACCTAAATTGTTCACAGGCAACTGCCCCACCTACCCGGTGTCCGAAGACTAACCCTTCCAACAACGAATTGCTAGCTAAACGGTTAGCACCATGCACTCCGGTACTAGCCACTTCCCCACAGGCATAAAGCCCCTTTATACTTGTACGCCCATTTAAATCGGTTCTGATTCCGCCCATGATAAAATGGGCGGCAGGCACTACTGGAACCAGATCCTCAGGCAGACTCAATCCTCGCTTTTTACAGGCCTGGAATATTGACGGAAAAAGCTTAGCAAATTTTTTTCCCAAGGGAGAAACGTCAAGAAACACCTGATTACCACTGCTTAATTCAGCAAAAATTCCCCTGGCCACAATATCCCGCGGCGCTAATTCCGCCCATGAGTGATACCGCTCCATAAAACGCTCACCCTTACCGTTTACAAGCACAGCCCCTTTTCCGCGTACAGCCTCGGAGATAAGAAACATAGGGTTTTCAGCAACCTTAAGTGCCGTAGGATGAAATTGAATAAACTCCATATTCTCCAACTTTGCCCCGGCCCGGTAAGCAAGTGCAAACCCGTCACCGGTACAATTAATATTGTTAGTGGTGTGGGCAAAAATCTGACCACAACCACCTGTAGCCAAAACCACACTACGGCAGTAAAAGATAAACGCACCACCCTTTTCCATATCAAGGGCAAACAAACCCGTACACTCATTATTGGACACTAAAAGTTCCAGCACAAACGTCTGCTCATAGAAAAGTATATTTTCACGGCTTTTCACCTCACTCCACAATGTCTCAGCCAACGCTTTTCCGGAGCCGTCTCCCCGAGATGAAATTACCCGGGGCACGGAATGAGCCCCTTCGCGCCCCATTAGAGGCTTACCGTCTATTGATTTATCAAAAGGAAATCCCATCTGAAAAAGTTGCTTAACCCTTTTTGCCCCGTCCTTTACCAGCACCTCTACCGCATTGAGATCACATTCCCCGGCACCGGCATACAGGGTATCTTGAATATGCATTTCATATGTATCTTTTTCTCCCAAAACCGTTGCAATGCCCCCCTGAGCCAGAGGCGTATTCCCTGAAGGCATTGTTTCTTTGGTCAGTAACGCCACCGTTCCGGATTCAGAGGCCTTTAATGCACAAGAAAGGCCTGCTGCTCCGCTTCCAATGATGACATAATCAACTTCGATGTGCTGCAAATCACACACCCACTCTCACATCGTATTTAAAATTAATTATCTGACTTTACAGGTGTCTTGTCAACTAATAAACCCAAAAATAAATTTCAAATTTACAAAATTAAAAAGGATTGGCGGTTTTTATTTATAATATTAGTTATTGGAAGGGAGGTTTCAGAAATGCCCTGGGTTTTCGTTTACGGTACACTCATGCGGGGAATGCTCAACCACGATTTAATTAAAGATTATATGTTGCAATGCTTAAAGGCAACTTCTACCGGCAGACTTTTTCATCTTCCAGAAGGTTACCCCATGCTTGTTGATGATGAAAGGAAGATCGTTTATGGTGAGGCAGTAAAAATATATGATGACACCTCAGCGTTAAGCATTCTTGATGAATTAGAGGCTTTTTTCGGCCCCGGGCACACTGACAATCTCTACGAAAGGGTTGAAAGAGACATTCAGTTACCGGATTTGGCGTGGAAAGTAAGGGCACTTATTTATATCTGCCCGGAACATAGAAAGGAACAAATTCTTCAAACGGGTACCCTGGTAACCCATGGAGATTGGAAGAAACATATTAAACCATCTAACAAAAAAGACATTTAATCTCATAAAAAGAAAATAGGGCTACCTCACCCTTGAGGCAGCCCTATTTTTTCTTTTTAATTTACCCTTTTCCCACTGTCTCCCCATTCCTTTGCACGAAGCCGGAACTTTTGAATTTTACCGGTTGAGGTTTTAGGCAGTTCACCGAATTCAATATCTTTGGGAACTTTAAACCTGGCAATTCTCTCTCTACAAAACTCTATAATTTCTTCCTGGGAAGGATTGGAACCCTCCTTCAAAGTCACAAAAGCCTTAGGCACCTCTCCCCATTTCTCATGGGGCTTGGATACTACTGCCACCTCCAAAATGTCCGGATGCTGGTAAAGAACATTTTCCACCTCCACAGTGGAAATATTCTCACCACCGCTGATGATTATATCTTTCATTCTGTCCTTAATTTCCACATAGCCATTGGGGTGAGTTACAGCTAAGTCACCGCTGTGAAACCACCCGCCACGGAAGGCCTGTTCTGTGTCTTCCGGTTGCTTGAAGTACCCAGCCATGACATTGTTACCTCGCATAACAATTTCACCCACCGTTTCTCCGTCATGGGGCACCGGTTGCATGGTAGAGGCATCCCAAACATCCATAAAAACTGATGTAATATAGGGCACGCCCTGCCTGGACTTAATTTCTGCCTGCTCATCCACACTCAGTGAATCCCATTCGGGATTCCACTCGCAGATACTGTGCGGGCCATATACTTCCGTTAAGCCATAGGTTTGAGTTACTGTGCATCCTATGGCCTCCATTTGTTTGATCACTGTAGGAGAAGGCGGGGCACCGGCTGTCATTATATTAAGATGCTTTTTCATATTAATTTGGTCTATTTTAGGATAATTAGCCATGCCAATCAAAATAATAGGTGCTGCACACAAGTGCGAAACTTCCTGTTTTTCTATTTGCTCGTAAATTTCTTCAGGTAAAACCTTTCTCAGGCACACGTGAGTCCCACCTGCCGCGGTTATACCCCAAGTGAAACACCACCCGTTACAATGAAACATAGGAAGCGTCCATAGATATCTTGTTCTTGAATTGCACTGGAATTCAAGTATTTCCCCTAGAGCGTTTAAATAAGCACTGCGGTGCGAATATAAAACTCCTTTGGGCTTACCGGTAGTACCGCTGGTGTAATTCAAAGTTATGTGCTGCAATTCGTCTTCGACACCAAAGAAAAGCTCCTCGGGCTCCACCGAAATAAATTCTTCGTAGTCCGGCCCATCAAAGGCTTTCGGCTGTACATCACAAATATTTACTATCTTTATATCACCAATATCTTTTAGAATAGGATTAATGGCATTAGCAAACTCAGTATCAATAAATAGTATTTTACTTTCAGAGTGTTGCAGGATATATGCTATTTCCTGGGGAGATAATCTTATGTTGACGGTTAAGAGAACACCTCCGGCGAGCGGAACTGCATAGTGAGCTTCAAGGAGCGGTGGAATATTCGGGCAGAGAAAAGCCACCTTGTCACCCTTTTGAATGCCATGCTGCTTTAGTGCCGTGGCAAATTTTTGCACCCGATTTTTTAATTCTCCATATGTCAGCCGAAAGTCGTTGTAGACCACGGCCTCTTTCTCCGGGTAAGCAAAAGCACTTCTCTCTAAAAAGCTTAGTGGTGACAGTGGTTCATAGTTAGGTTGTCTCACGAAAATGCCCTCCTAATGTAAGTTTTTATAATTGTCTAAACTTTATACAAAATTTTAAATAATTGTAACACTAGCTAACCAATAAATCAATATATTAGTTAACTAGTATTTACATTTAATCGACAATTTTCTATGATAAACGTCAAACAGCCCAGTGATGATCACTGGGCTGTCAAAATCCTGCTAAAATTTTTCACTGGAGTAAAGATCTCTGTCTTCCTGGGATAAAGCTCGGAAAAGGCTATAACACATTAGTAACATTATCATGGTAAATGGTAGTGCAGCTGCTATAGCCATCTGCTGCAAGGCATTCAGCCCCCCGGATAATAACAAAGTTGCTGCCACAGCAGATTCTGTTAGGCCCCAAACCAATTTTTTCGCGAGCGGTGGACTTAGGCTACCTGAGGAGGTCATCATGCCGAGCACAAAGGTGGCAGAATCCGCAGACGTAACGAAAAACACTAATAATAAAATCACTGCTACCAAGGATAACAAATCCCCAAGAGGGTAATATGCAAAAACGTTAAAAAGAGCAGTGGAAGCATCTGAAACAGCTGTTGAGCCTATATTTGCCCCCTGCTGTAACTCTAAATTCAATGCTGCTCCCCCGAAAACACTAAACCACAGGAATGTTAATAATGTAGGGGCCAGCAGAGCACCCAGAATAAATTCCTTGATAGTACGCCCCCGGGAAATACGGGCCACAAAAAGCCCCACAAAGGGGGACCACGCAATCCACCATGCCCAGTAAAAAAAAGTCCAATCCTTAGTCCACTCGTAACCCTGGAAAGGATTAACCTGCAGGCTCATTTCCAATAGACGGTTTGCATATTCACCTAACGTACTTGTAAAGACATTAAAAATGTAAGAAGTGGGCCCCACAATTAGCGTAAAGATAAGCAGTAAAGCGGCTAGCATCATGTTTGACTTACTTAATAATTGAATACCTTTATTGAGTCCCGTGAGGCTGGATGTGATGAATAGAACTGTAACCACTCCGATGATTACCAGTGTAGAGGCTATAGAATTAGGCAAATTAAACACATGCGCCAGACCGCTGTTAATCTGCAGAGCGCCCAGGCCCAAAGAGGTAGCAATGCCAAATATGGTCGCGAACACAGCCAAAATATCTATAATGTATCCTGCTAGGCCGTTAATCCTCTCACCTAAAAGAGGATAAAAACAGGAACTAATTAAAGGCGGCATCCCCCTTCGAAAAGAAAAATACGCAATGGAAAGGCTCATTACTATATATATTGCCCACGGGTGCAAGCCCCAGTGGAAAAAACTATACCGCATGGCAAAAGCAGCAGCATCACCGGACCCGGCGGCGATGTGCTGCGGAGGATTCATATAATGATTGAGTGGCTCAGAGACACCCCAAAAGATAAGACCGATGCCCATACCGGCAGCGAAGAGCATGCTAAACCAGCCGAAATAACTGTATTGAGGCTTTTCATGGTCCTTTCCCAACTTAATGTTTCCGTAACGGCTAAAAGCCAGTCCCACACTAAACACAAGAAACAGAAACGCAGAGAGTAAATACGCCCAGCCAAAGTGATTTATAATATTGGTATATACAGCCGTGGATACTTTGTCCAACAGATCGGGATCATAAAACCCTATCCCTACCACTAACAATACAATAAGCAAAGAGGTCCTAAAAACAATATCTTTGGTCAATGTAACAGCCCTCCCTCGTATAAAAAGGCACGCTAATCAGTTCCCTTAGCGCTAAAAACGGCTCAGGGAATAAGCATTAGCGAACACCGCGCCTGATCCACTACCCTGACCGAAGTTGAACCCATTATGGTATGAATTGGTATTTTATTAAAACGGCCCATCACAATCAAGTCAATCAACTTATCATCTACTTGTTTCAGGATATTTCTATACGGGATACCAATACTAGAGTTGCTTTCAATGATGGAAAAATAAGGTGAAAAAATGTTTTTCAACTCGCCCATCTGCTTGTTTATTTCCTTTTGGCGTTTTTCCTCTGATACCGGATCAGCCGCCCGCTGGCCTGCATGTAAAAGCACCACTACCGAGGCCTGCTTTCCTAGAGCCTTTACATACGGCACCGCCCGGGCTGCAGCCCCTTTCAAATCTGTAGGATAAAGAATGCGATAAATATTCTCTTCTTTTCCATTCTCGGGGAAATTTTTGTATACAAAAACTGGTTGATCAGTTAACCTGACTACTTCCTTGGCTGTACTGCCCAGGAGAGTCCGATAAACCTTGCTCTTCCTCCTCCATGGTAAGAAAATAAAATCTATGTCATTCTCAGTGGCTACTTCACAAATCTCCCCGGGGGGATAGCCTTCCCGCACATCGATAGTAATACCGTAACCGAAGGAATGAAGCAAAACACCTAAATTATTTAACTTGTCCACAATCTGTTTTTTATTGCCCCAGCCAGGCGAAACAACATGCAATAATCGTAAATATTTAATTCCTATCTGGTTAATATAATTTGCCATTGAAACAATCTCTGTTTCAGTTTCATGAATATCCAATGGCAGCAGAGCTTTTTTGAAACATCCGCATTCCCTCCGTAATATACTAAAAGGCTTTATTTAGCCTAACTAGATCATGACATGAGAATATTGGATAGGTCAAGGGATACAGAGGGCTTCATTATTCAGATGTTAGTTTTAGATACATAGGCTGGACTATAAAATCGATAGATGCCGGTAATTAAAAAGAAAATCATGACATCTGCAACCACGGAGAGCCATAAATTCCACCACAACTTATGCTGCATGTAGCCTGTTTCTAAAGTTATCCATTCCAGAAGGCCGGCAAACAAAGTCCAAATTAATATTCTTTTAAAGATATCTTTCCAAGTAGGCGGAAGTTTTTGCACGAATAAATAGGAAACTACAGGATATACACTAAATTCAAGGAGTAGAGGAATAGTATATAAAGGTTGGGGAAGACCGCTGTAAGACCAGAGATTGTAGTGTACCATGATTAAATCAGTCATTAATCCTAATAAACTGGCAAAAATAGCAGCACCGTAAATTTCGCGAGCACGTTTTTTATTGGCCCTGAAGTAGAACCATGTCCATGCTAAAACAAAAAGTACTATGAAATACATTATTATCACCCTATAACTTTATATATAAATCTATATGTGAAGGAGAACGGTCAATGGTAATATTAGCATTCTCGTCCCTTGCCATACTGAGTTTTGCATTATTTGCAAACACAAAACGAGTCAAGGAATTTCTCCCTGTAATAATGACTGGCGTATTTTTACGCTTTTTAGAGCATTACATCGTGGTGGACTGGCTTAGGTTATGGACGGTTAAGGGATCACACTTAATGCACCTGTGGCTCCCTATCATCACCGACTTAACTGTTTGGCCCGTGGCGTGCTATTTTTACTTACAGTACTTGCCACGTAAGAGAATACTATTATACGGAGCAATCTGGGCGGGAATTATGTTAACTTACCTGATATGTATTCATTTGTTGGGAGTATTTGGTTTCCGGGATAATTGGAATTGGGGCATTACAATTATTGTACTGTGTGCATACTTTAGCTTGATTAACGTTACATGGAAATGGCTCCAAAATCGAGACTACAACGTGACGGATTCCGCCATATTTAAGACAAAGTAAATGACTTGATAGGTAAGATAATATTTTTGATAAATTAAGCATCAATCATGGCGGAAAAGGCAAAATACAAAAAAACTAGGGGTGATAATTCTTGTTTTTAACAGGCATGGTAAGCGATTTTTCCAGCGAAATGATGAATGACTACCTGGAAAAAACTAAGGATGACCCTCAAAAGAGGGAAACTCTTTTGAAAATGTCTTTAATTGGGATAGAACTGGGCGTTATCCTTTTACAGGAAAGTAAGGAATTTAGAGAAGCTTTTGGAAAAATACACGCGGAATTTTTTAAGCACCCGGAAAGTAAGAAGGTAATACGACAAGCAATAAGCTCTATAACACATTAACCGGCCAATACCACAAAAAAAGCCCGTCCATTTACTTTTTCTACATCGATTAAAAACCATAAAAGAACCCCGGTAGATAAACGGGGTTCTTTTGCAAAGGATCTTTTAACTTGTGGTTGATTTAAATTATTGGTTACTGCTAGCAAAACTGACATATTTTAAGTTTTAAAATTTTTTTTAGGCGTTATATACGCCGCCGATGAATGGGAAGCTAAAAACCAGTAAGATCAAAATAAGAAACAGAATAAAACTTCCATCAAAGTACGGAGCACCTCCGTCTGCCATATGATCTTCCTCCTTTCTTTACTTTTCCGTCTTTCTGTAATACTAAGATATTCATACTATAAGAGGAACGCAACTTGTCTATCGAGTTTTTTAGTATTTTTCCATCATACTTAACCTACTTGAAAATCTTTCAAAGTCATCAAGATGTATGATTAAGACTGTCAAACAGCATATTAATAATGCTTCAGAAAAAAATATATTTGGAGGTGCATAGTTTGAAAAACCAAGAGGTAGAAAAGAAGTTAAACAAAGCTGAAAACTATCTGTATGAAATCGGCAAGATTGCCGACCAAGTTAAAGGTAAGTATGAATTTTCAGCTGAAATCGGAAACCTAGAAAAGATGAAGAAAATGGCCAACGATGCAAAGATGGAAGTAGCGGATGCAAAAGCAAAAAATCAATAATAGAAAAACTTTGTGAAATCCTTTTCAATCCAAGGGGCGCCGGTATTTATAACCGGCGCCTTTTACGTGAATAATAAACCAACACTCATTTGGGAGGAGTCAAACATGTTAGAATCAAACCGCTTAATCCATCAGAAAAGCCCATATCTTTTACAGCATGCATACAACCCTGTTGACTGGCACTCATGGTCTGAAGAGGCCTTCGAAAAAGCCGGGCATGAAGATAAACCCATATTTCTATCTATAGGTTATTCTACTTGCCACTGGTGTCACGTGATGGAACGCGAGTCCTTTGAGGATAAAGAGGTCGCCCGCAAATTAAACAAAGACTTTATTTCTATTAAAGTTGATCGTGAGGAGCGCCCGGATATTGACCAAGTGTATATGACGGTCTGTCAGGCACTAACCGGGCATGGGGGTTGGCCGCTAACCATTATTATGACACCGGATAAGCATCCTTTTTTTGCCGGCACTTATTTCCCTAAACATTCAAAATGGGGACAGCCCGGCCTAATGGACATTTTAGATCAGGTGGCTAACAAATGGCACCAAGAGAGAGACGAGTTAATAAAAGTTAGCCAAAATATCGTGCAAAAGATTTCACAGCACTTAAATATTTCTGCCCAGGGCGAACTGTCAGAAGAGACTCTGCATGAGGCCTTCAACCAGCTGCATCAAGCTTTTGACTCTAATTACGGCGGTTTTGGGGCAGCACCCAAATTTCCCACGCCGCAAAATCTATTGTTCCTTTTACGCTACTGGGTACAAACCGATAATGAGAAGGCCCTCAAAATGGTAGAAAAAACTCTTCAATCAATGCACCGTGGCGGTATTTATGATCATATTGGATTTGGTTTCGCCAGATATTCCACTGATAAAAAGTGGCTTGTACCGCATTTCGAGAAGATGCTGTATGACAACGCTTTACTGGCAATTGTCTACTTGGAAGCATACCAGGTCACGCGCGAAGAAGTCTATGCCAGGGTGGCCAGGGAAATCTTTACTTATATTCTCAGAGACATGACTTCACCCGAAGGCGCCTTCTACTCAGCTGAAGACGCAGATTCCGAAGGAGAGGAAGGGAAATTCTATGTCTGGACTACTGCTGAAATCAATGAAATCCTTGGCCCCCAACAGGGTAAGATTTTCTGTCAGCTGTATGATATAACCCCTGGCGGAAACTTCGAGGGCAAAAATATCCCCAATTTAATTAACGGCAGCCTGAAACAAATGGCCAAAGAATGGAACATGGCAGAAGATGAACTTCGGGGTATTGCCGAAGAATGTAGAATTAAACTGTATCACCAAAGAGACCGACGTGTTCACCCTCACAAAGATGACAAGGTGCTAACAGCTTGGAATTCCCTGCTGATTACCGCTCTGGCCAAAGGGGCATCGGTGCTTTCAGAAAAAAAGTATGCAGATGCGGCCATCAGGGCATTCGATTTCATTTGGAGCAATATGCGCAGTAAAGAAGGGCGCCTTCTGGCTCGCTATCGTGAGGGTGAAGCCGCTTTAAACGCTTATTTGGACGATTACGCCTTCCTGGTTTGGGCTTTACTAGAGTTGTATGAAGCTTCCTTATCCCCAATATACCTTAAAAGGGCTGTTGAAATAACGCAAGCAATGCTAGAACTCTTTCATGACCAAGAAAACGGAGGATTTTTCTTTTATGGAAAGGATTCGGAACAACTTTTTGCACGGCCGAAAGATGCTTATGACGGGGCTATGCCGTCAGGCAATTCTGTGGCCGCACTTAATTTGTTGCGCCTAGCCAGAATGACAGGAGATTCCAACCTTGATGATGTAGCACACCGTCAACTTAATGCCTTTGCCGGTGATATTAAAGATAACCCGAGGGCTTATACTTATTTTTTGACAGCACTGCAGTTTGCATCTTCCCCGTCACGGGAAATTGTTATAGCAGGAGACCCAAGGGATAATGCGGTAGAACAAATGGTGAATACCGTCAGAAGTAGTTTTATGCCCAACACTTTACTGGTACTCAACCCTGGAGGCGATGAAGGTAAGGTAATTAAAGAACTCATTCCTTTCGTAAACACCCAAAGGGCAATTGAAGGCAAGGCAACAGCCTATGTTTGCCAAGAATTCGCTTGTCAATCCCCTGTTACTGATCCGAATTTGCTAAAAGAACGTTTGCATCAATAACCCCCCTATTGGGGGTTATTTTTTAATTTTGAATCATTATTGTTTATTGACAAAATTATTACATTGTATTAATATTCCCGAAAATAGTTGTGATTGCCGTCACAACCCTCTACAATGTTAAGTCAACATAAAAATACCGCATCCTACCAGCCCCAAATGGGCAAACAAGTTCTTTTTATGTTAAAATAAAGGGTGCATTATTTCAGTTACACGATTACTAATGAATTACATAATTATTTAAATGTAATTGGTAAAGTAAGGAGGTGAGTTGAATTTGACCCGTGAAATAATACTCAGCGTCATAGGCGGAATGGGCCTTTTATTATATGGAATGTATATAATGAGTGAAGGCTTACAAAAAATAGCCGGTCATAGATTACGCAACGCTTTAAGTTCATTGACTCAAAATAAAATCGTAAGTCTCATTGTCGGTGCCGTTGTCACCATGTTGTTTCAAAGCAGTACCGCTACCACCGTCATTTTAGTTGGACTTACCAGCGCTTCTATTATTACACTAAAGCAAACGCTGGGAATAATTCTCGGAGCAGATATAGGTACTACGGTTACCGCCCAACTTATCGCTCTAAAAGTGACCGAGATCTCCCTTCCGATTGTGGGTATCGGGGCCACCATAATTTTTTTCACTAAACGTGATAAGTATAAAAAAATTGGTCAGGCTCTGCTGGGATTCGGCCTACTATTCCTGGGCTTGAAAATAATGGCGGAGGGAATGCACCCGCTAAGGGATTCACAATATTTCAAGGATATTTTACTGCAAATGAGTGATAACCCCCTGCTGGCCATCGTTGTGGCGGCCATTTTCACTTTTCTGGTACACAGCAGCGCTGCTTCCATAGGTATAATGATGCTTCTGGCTATCCAGGGTATACTACCGTTGATGTCAGCAATTTTTCTCATCTACGGGGCCAACATAGGAACATCCTTTACTGCCGTGCTTTCCAGCCTTGGTTCATCCAGGGAGGCACAGCGTGTAGCCACTGCTCACCTAATCTTTAAAGTGGCCGGGGTTTTAGTGTTTTTACCCCTGACGGGGCTAGTCGCCGACCTAATGAGGTCAATTACAACAGACCCTGGTTTTCAGGTAGCAAATGCGCATACTGTTTTTAATATAATCATTGCGCTGGCCTTCTTACCGTTTACGTCTTACTTCGCAACTTTTTTGGAAAAAATTGTTCCCGAAAAAAAGGTGCACAAATCAGAACCTCAATATCTGGATTACTCATTGATTGAAACCCCGTCCATAGCATTAGGCTTGGCCCTTAAAGAAGTTGGTTTTATATCTGATAATACCGTTCGGATGATAAGAGACTCTAAGACCACCTTTGACAAGTATGACTCCAATTTAATAGAATCTATCCTTAAAATGGAAAACAAGATCGATCACCATACTGTCGAAACAAGACAGTATTTGATTCAGGTTTTAAGACGTCCTCTATCAAAAAAAGAGTTCAATAAATGTTTGCGGTTAATCAATACAGTTAACGAACTAGAAACAATTGGGGACATTATTGAAAAGAATGTATTATATTTGGCGGAAAGCAAAATGATAAATAACAGTGAGTTTTCTGATGCAGGCAAACGCGAGTTGGAATACCTGCATAAGAAACTTTATGAGTTGGCCAACGCGGTCAATAACGTCATACTCACCAACGATACAGCCATGATACACATTGCACTGTCGCTTTACGAGGAGATTACTGATTTAGAGTTCAGATCACGAATATCTCATATTCAACGGCTTAGCAGAGGGGTTAGCGAATCGGAAAACACTAGTACTATCCATCTTGATCTGATTAACGTTTACCTAAGAATAAGCCAACATTTAGCCCAAATTATTGAAATTACCAATGAACCTGAGGTATTGGATATAAAAAGTGTTGACGAATTCCACAACGGTAATAATTTATACGGGATAGAACACTAATCTGATAGACCCGGGTTTACGGGTCCTTTTTTTTCTATAATGAATACGGTGGTTATAAATTATGCAAAGGTCATATAAGTATTATATTCTGGTAATTGCCTGTGTAACCATTGTGGCTTTTTACTCTTTGTCGATTGATTTGGTCACAGCGGGTGAAATTATAGGTTCAGGTAATCAAAAAGCGCCTGGGTTTTGGAAAAATGCTGCGGAAGTCCTCACCTTATTTTTCGGACTGTCCACTATTCTGATTGCAGTTTTAATTGTTTTGGAAAACCGTAATCCCTCCAGAACAGTTGCCTGGCTTCTGATCTTGGTAATAGTGCCTGTACTGGGTTTTATACTTTACATCCTAGTAGGCCGCAACATGCGCAAAAAAAGAAAGGTTAGGCGCCACCTGCAAGATACTGACATGTTGGAATTAAATGCAATCATTGAAAACCAGCTAAAAATGCTTCAAGAGCCCGAATACAAGATACATCAAAACATATATTCACATAAAAGACTGGTCAACCTGGTGCTGAACAATTCCAGTGCGCCGTTTACGATAAACAACCGTGCTCAGGTCCTAACCAATGGGGATGAAACTTTTGCGGCAATTGAAGATGCCATATTGAGCGCGCGTAAGCACTTACACCTGGAATATTACATAGTTAAACCTGATCAAATCGGCCGCCGAATTCAAAAGCTTTTGATTGAAAAGGCACGCCAGGGAGTGGAAGTAAGGCTCCTCTATGATGCTGTTGGAGGACGAAAGCTCAAGAATGATTACATACGCCCCTTAACAAACGCAGGAGTAAAAGTGGCGGCATATCTACCTGTAAAATTCCCCTTTTTAAGAAGCAGAATAAATTACCGTAATCACCGTAAAATAATAATTGCAGACGGTATCGTAGGCTTTTTAGGGGGCCTGAATATAGGTGATGAATACTTAGGTCACGGCAAATTAGGTTTTTGGCGGGATACTCACATGAAGTTTGAGGGGGAGTCAGCATATTTTCTACAGAGAATTTTCTTACATGATTGGCATTTTGCCACCAGGGAGAAAATAGTGCAACCCAAATACTTCCCCCCCATAGAACATTACGGTTCACAACCCATACAGATAACTGCAAGCGGACCTGATTCTGAATGGGCCAGTATACTGCAGTCACATTTTGGGGCCATTGTTTCAGCCCGGGAAAAGGTATACATATCCTCACCTTACTTCGTTCCGGACGAGAGCATACTAATGGCCTTGAAAATTGCCGCCCTGAGTGGAGTCGACGTAAGATTGATCCTACCCAGCAAACCGGATCACAGAGTCGTTTTTTTGGCTTCCATGTCTTATATTGAGGAGATTATTGAAGCAGGAGTAAAGGTTTATCAATACCAAAAAGGATTTATACATGCCAAAGTACTACTCGTTGATGGGGTTGTTGCTTCCGTTGGCACCACCAACATGGATCTGCGCAGTTTTAATCTAAATTTTGAAGTGAATGCACTGATTTATGATAGAGATGTGGTAAAAAGATTGGAAAACGATTTTACCGCGGACATTAAGGACAGTATATTAATAGATTACGAAGATTGGATAAATAGGGGATATTGGACTCGTTTTAAAGAATCGTTCGCCCGGCTGCTTTCACCGGTACTTTAGGTTATTTTAACGCACATTACTTTTTAGGAGGGTACTATGAGCCAGAAAGAAAATAAATGGGAACTGTCGCATATATATGAATCCCATGCTAAATGGGAAAATGACATTGATGAAGTAAAAAAGCTAACCCAACAGATTGTGGAAATGAACGGAAGCATTACTACTTCCGCCCAGGACTTATTAAAAGCTCTGAAGACCAATGACAAATTATATTTGACACTGGCCAAAGCATACAGTTATGCACGCTTGCAATTTGACACGGACATGGGCAATGATGCGGCCAAAGCCCGGTTTGAAAAGACCGATGCCCTGGCATCAAGTGTCAGTGACCGGCTGGCCTTTTTTGAACCCCAACTCCTGCAGATAAACCAAGAAACATTCGAACAATACAAAAAGGATATCTCCGAGCTTGAAACCTATGCACATAGTATGGAAAAACTATTTCAGAAAAAGAAACATGTCCTCACTCCAGAGATGGAAGAGGTATTGGCCAAAATGGCCTCTCTTGGCAATTCGTTTAAAAAGGTGTTTGATGACATCACCGTAAACGACCTTGTATTTCCGGAATTAGAAGATGAAGAAGGCAACACTGTAGTTGCCAATGAAGCAAATTATAGAAAATGTCTTAACTCCTACAATCGTGACTTCCGTGAAAAGTATTTTAAGGCGCTTTTATCTACTTACGGTTCACATCAAAATTCCATTTCATCAACCTATTACGGTTCTGTTAAATATGATGTCTTCATGGCCAGGTCCCGAAAATACAAATCTTCCCGTGCCATGGCCTTATCCGGAAATTTTATTCCACTGGAAGTCTATGACAACCTGATAAAGACCGTTCGGGAAAATATAAGAGTATTGCAGGACTATATTGCGCTGAGGAAAAAAGTACTGGGATTAGATAACATTCACTTCTATGATTTATTTGTTCCACTGGTTGAAGAGGCTAATATCTCTTATACCTTTGAGGATGCCAAAGCCCTGGTACTGGAGGCACTGTCCATATTGGGAGAGGATTATGTCCAGACCCTCAAGAAGGCCTTTGACGATCATTGGATAGACATATATCCCAAAAAAGGTAAACGTTCCGGCGCCTACGCCATGGGGATATACGACTCGCACCCGTATTGCCTGCTAAACTTTTCGGGGACTCTCGATGACGTTTTTACCCTTGCCCACGAGCTGGGACATGTGATGCACAGTTATTACAGTAACACGAACCAGCCCTTTACAAACGCGCAGTACACTATTTTTACAGCGGAAGTGGCATCAACGGTTAATGAAACCATTCTTTATCATCATTTACTACAGCAAAACAAGTCCAAACGGGAAAAAACTCACCTGGTGAGCATGCACTTGGACAGTCTGCGCTCAACCTTATTTCGTCAAACATTTTTCGCAGATTTTGAAATGCAAGTACATGACATGGTAGAGCACGAAAAACCAATAACTCCCCAAACATTAAAATCAATGTATGAAGAACTATATAACGTGTATCACGGAACAGACTTTATTGTTGATAAAGAGCTAAACTATGAATGGCTGAGGATCCCTCATTTTTACCGGGCATTTTATGTATACCAGTATGCTACCGGTGTATCTGCTGCAATCAGTATTGCCGGTAAAATTCTCAGCGGCAAACAATTGAACGGAAACAAATCGGCCATTGACGGATATAAAGAGTTTTTAAAATCAGGGGGATCTGATTACTCTATTAATTTACTCAAGAAAGCCGGAGTGGATATGTCCTCCCCGCAGCCTATTTTAGATGCCATTAATGATTTCGACAAAGCTCGCCGGGAATTAGAAGAAATTATTTAAATCTTGAAGATAAAAAGAGAACCCTAACGGCCGGGTTCTCTTTTTTTGCATAAGTATGCTCGCTATTTGGTTGAAAAAGTGTTAATTGTTAGACCCCTTGAAAATATTTATTTAACTTTTCTATACCAGCGATTAATCTTACCCCGGGACGGCAAAGCACATCACAAGACAAGGGATATACTTTATTATTCCTTACGGCATTAACACCTGACCATTCCTCGGTAATGATTTCATCAACTTCCCTTTGACACATTGGATTTTTTGATAAACAACCTTTGCAGCGAGGACGCTTTGGATCCGCTTTACTCCTACCACAGAAAAGTAGAATTTCCGGGTTAAACCTGATCAGTTCCTCCCATGGGACTTGCTGGTAAGCAGTATCATCCATGGGCATTAAAGTCCCACCAGCCAGCTTAATAGCATCATATTGTACTGAATATGGACCAGGCGTTATCACCGGACTGTCGCTCATGACACGAAAGACCCTGGGGCGACATTTGCCCGATGCTCCCTCTTTCACTCTGCCCACCCTTTCCCGTAAGGGATTAACCACATCCAGCACAGCTTGCTGTTGACGGCTTAATGTTGCAAGATCCTCCATGCTCTGAAGAACATCCTTCACACTTTGCAGCCAAGGAGAAAACACTTTTACGCCTTTATCCCGTAATTGTGCTATAGCTTGTTTGTGTAAGGCAGGATCAGCACATACCAATTCAGGAGCCAGGTCTATAATTTTATCCGGGTCCGGATTAGCAAAAGTGCCTATTTTTTCGATGTTTTGAGCTTCCAGTGGAAAGTCACAATGCTCAGTCACTCCAATTAATTCACTGTCCAGGCCCAAGGAAAAAAGGATCTCGGTGTATGAAGGCACCAGAGAAATAATCTTCATGTTATTTCACCCTTTTAAAGGAATTTCTTAATAAGATATTGTATTATTCAAGGTGTATATTCAGAAAAGAGGTTATCAAAGTAATGATTATTAAACTTAATAAATTATATGAAGGAGAATTGACCGACTGCAAGTGCGCATGTCCGTTACGAGGAACATCCACCCCTGTAAAAGGCTATCATCCGCAACAAAACGTAAATATTGCCTTTGTCGGTGAAGCACCGGGGGCAAAAGAAGCGGATTATGGCATCCCTTTTGTAGGCATTGCCGGTGGTAATTTCGATGATTTTTTACGCGATTTAAATCTCACGCGCGATGAAGTATTTATCACCAATACCGTAAAGTGTCGTCCCACAGTAGGCTATCGGGGAAAAAAGAACCGCGCCCCGTATGCCTCTGAAATAAAAGCATGTTCCGGCTACCTGGAAAAAGAGCTCAGCATCGTTAATCCCAAGCTAATCATAACCCTTGGTAACATCCCCCTGCGCAGATTACTTGCTAATAATAAAGCAACCATTACCGATTGGCATGGCACATTATTTTTCTACGACGACGCTAAAGTATTCCCTCTTCATCATCCCGGGGCAATTACTTACAATCGAAAACTTACCAACGTTATAGCAGAAGATCTGAAAGTGTTAAAGAAACTTGTAACTATGCAAAAGTACTGAGAAATTAATGACACCAAGCACTTCATTGAGGTGGATTATCCTGAGGCAACCTCCGTTTATTTAGCGGCAATGGCCAAAGGTTTTGAGTATCAAGCGACTGAAGCGCGGTCAAAAATCTTCGACGTATGTCAGGATATCGGCCACCCAAATAATCAATGATTTCCGCCATTTCCACTCGTTTTGTGTCTTCGGCCACAGGACAAGGATTCTTCACCACAGGTAGATCATAACGCTTTCTGAAGTTCTCCACTGTTTTACCGCTATGATAGATTAAGGGACGGACCAGCGTAACACCACTGCGGTCCATGTAAGTCAGTGGTGAAAAGGTTTTAAATTGACCGGTATAAAATAGGCTCATAAAAAAAGTCTCAATAACATCATCAATATGATGACCCAAGGCCAGCTTGTTAAATCCAATGTCCCGTACAGTATTATTTAGCGCCCCCCGGCGCAAATTGGCACAAAGAGCACAGGGGCTTTTATCCTGCCGATATTCAAAAACCACCTCTCCAATATCGGTATATTTACATGTAAAGGGGACCCCTCTTTCCCTGCAAAATTGCTCTAAAACATCAATATCCATCTGCCATCCCATATGTATTAATACAGCGTGCAAATCGTAATTGACGGGAACCTCCTGTCGGACTTTGGCCAGTATATCCAAAAGAACCGCACTGTCCTTTCCTCCGGACAGCCCTACAACAACCCCGTCCCCATTAGTTATCATGTTGTAATCCGTAATTGCCCTTTTTACCCTGGATTTAAACCACTTTAGATATGAATGCTTTCCCATGATGTCTAGACCACCTTATCTTTAGAATATTACTAATAACATGAAGACATTGTTTGCTATGCACAATTTTTTATTACTTGTAAAGCATAAAAAAACAGTAAAAGGAAAATATTAAATTAAATCCATAAGGGGTGGTAATTATCGGTAACATCAACCTGCACTTGGAACCCACCGTAGACCGGGAAGCATTTGACAGGGTAAAATCTGCACTTCCCAGGATCAGTAAAGACGAACAACTGACTATCACAATGGAAGCTACAGATGCTCATCAAGCCGACAATATCCTTGGATTACTCGACACAAGCGGATTCACCTACCAATCCAGAGGCAGTCATGACGGAAATACCTATCATATTATCGCCACCCGGCACCAATAAACCTCCTCCGGCACAAATGCCGGAGGTTATTAATGCCTTTAACCTTTATACTCTTTGGCCCTTTTCATATACCGAACGGCCATCTGTTGAAAGCGCTCTTTTTCTTCCTCCGACAATTCTCTGATTACTTTTGCCGGACTTCCGAGGGCAAGCATACCCGGTGGAATTTCCTGACCTTGTAAGACCAGCGAACCCGCACCCACCATTGCACCGGAACCAATTTTTGCACCACTGAGTATAACCGCACCCATTCCTATAAATGCTTGGTCTTCAATGGTACAGCCATGTAAAAGAGCCATATGGCCAACGGTAACATCAGCTCCAATAATCAAGGGAGCACCTTCATCCTGGTGAAGAACACATCCATCCTGGATATTTGTGCGGGGTCCTATTGTAACCACGTCAACATCACCACGAACCACTGTGTTGTACCATATTCCTACGTCATCCGACAGCTCCACCCTTCCTACGACCTGTGCCCCGGGGGCAATGAAAACGGAGTCTTTAATCCTCGGTTGGTATTCCAGAAAAGAATGAATCAATATAATAACCTCCCGATATGAAAAATTTGCTCGCAATCAACCTATTTTCTATGTTTTACCCCCTGTTCCCTTTAATTATAGCCAATAAGGATATTTGGTGGTGCACATAAAACAAGCGCGCTAAATCAGTTCCCTTAGCGCGCGCTTTTTAGTACTTTTTTCCTTTGTCCTTGCCATTTATATGGCAAGGTATACTTTCCTAAAGTGCAAAAAATCCCGGCACCAATGTACCGGGATTTTTGCCCTTTTTCTAAACTATTCCCGAATAAGCCAATTATGGCCGCTGTTGTTATCCCAGTTATGCGCGTTGTCTTTAAAACAAAATGCTGCGGTATGATTACGCATGGGAATTGTTTTTTCAAAACCACTAGCGGTACGTTCCATCCGTAAAGTTTGAGTATCACGCCAACTATTAGGGTCACCATAACCACAGTGAACGTACACCTCTTCTGCCCCCGACCTGGGCAACAAACCATTATAGGTGATATTTACTTGGTTCCCGAAAGAAGGCCTTACCTCAACCCCTTTTTCGAAATCAGACCATCCTTGAAGCATCTAAACACCTCCAAATTTTAAATAAGTTTTTTTAAAACCCTGTATTATGGTGTATTAATAACACAAAATATATTCCAACAATCAATGGTAAAATTAACAGATTTTATATAGCAGCTACATCACATATGGAATAAGTGGCAGGAATGCCAACGTGATCATAGAATAATAACATCTTAGAATAACTTCAGAAAACTAATGGAATATGAATTTTAAAAAACAAACTTTACGAGGTGCGATAATAATGAATTGGATTACCATGATTCTGTTAAACGCTTTGGCCTTGGTGATGGCAGACTACCTTGTGGCAGGCATTCGTATCAACGGGTTTATCCCGGCATTGTTTGCCGGACTCTCCTTAGGCATTGTAAACACAATTATACGACCGGTTTTAATGTTTTTTACTCTACCCTTCACAATCCTCACCCTCGGTCTCTTCATCCTAGTTTTAAACGCCATAACTTTCGGAATTGCGGCCATGTTGGTGCCTGGATTTCATGTGTACAGTTTCGGAGGAGCCTTTCTGGGAGCACTGTTCACTTCAGTCATCGGCTGGTTCTTGAATCTCATTTTTAAGCGTGATTAAAGAGCGATGGTCGAAGCAACAAATTACGGTCAGCAGCTCCGCAAGATTTAAATCTTAACTACTTGGTAACTACACTGGGTTTCTGTTTGGAAACCCGGTGTTTATTTTAGATTGGATCTAAGCACCCGGCGTAAATATGCCAATTTGACAATAATATGAAACCTGATAGAATATCATTAACTAATGAAGATTCCATTCCCTTTTGCATAATACCTGTGAGCCGAACACCCGCATATAATTTACCAGTACGCTCCGAAGGGATGGCTTATAAGACAGGAGGTGTACGGCATGTTAAATGTTGTAGTAAAAGGCTTGGCTTATGATGAAACGGGCAGCCCTATCATACTCCTTTCCGACGACAACGGAGAAAAAATACTACCCATATGGGTGGGAATGCTTGAAGCACATTCTATCACATCCGCACTGGGAACATATGATACTTCCCGTCCTTTAACTCACGATTTAATGTTAAACCTATGCAACAGTATGGGAGTTTCTATTTCCAAAGTTGTAATATCAGATTTGAGGGACGATACATTCTTTGCAGAACTTCATTTGTTGAAAGAGAACGAAAATCTTTTACTCGATGCAAGGCCAAGTGATGCCATCGCTCTGGCTGTTCGAACAGGAGTTCCAATATTTGTGGATGCTGAAGTAGCTGACCAGATGCTAAAAATCCAAGAGTTGATTGACGAAGAAGCAGTGCAAAAATTGGAAGAAGTAACTAATGACATTGTAAAAGAGTATAAAAAATCATTGCATTAAGTCAGGCTACAAGAAAAGCGCGCTAAATCAGTTCCCTTATACCCATTCTGGGCACATGGTGCGAGCTTTTCAGTACTTTTTTCCTTTGTCCTTGCCGTTTATATGGCAAGGTATACTTTCCTAAAGTGTAAAAAAACAAACCTCCTTAACATAAGGAGGTTTGTTTTTTTATGTACTTTATCCTTCACGAATGGGTATATCTATACAAACTGCCGTTCCCTTTCCTATATTACTTCTCACCTTAATATTCCCACCGTGCGATTCAACAATTCGCTTGCAAATAGTTAATCCTAAGCCGGTTCCCTGCGGTTTAGAACTTACAAAAGGAGAAAAAAGCCGAGAACGCATATTTTGATCCACTCCCAAACCATTATCTTCGACAATAATTCCCACTTTACCATTACTGCTGATGGTTATAATACGTAATGTTCCCCCCCCAGGCATAGCGTCAATGGCATTTTCGATAATGTTATTCAATACAGCTATCATTTTTTCTCGGTCTAGTATAATGGGAGGTAGTGGGGCATAATCCCTTACTATAAACACTTCCGGATCCAAAGTAGAGCTAATCATTTGTAATATCTCATCTAAAAACCGGTTAATATCCACTTGCACAAAGTTTAATTCTAAATCACGTGAAAGACTTAACATAAAATCCAAACTTTTATTCATGCGGTACAAAGAGTGTTCCATTTGTTCCAAGTCTGGCTGCAGAGCGGGCTCATTAGGTACACTCCTGGCCAGGGAATAAAACGCCATTTTCATCGCCACTAACGGATTTCGAATTTCTCGTGCCACCACGGTAGTCATGTTGCCCAATATATTCATCCAACCTTGCCGGTCATCGGTTTCACCACCTCCGGGTTCTTCCAGGGGGGCAGGTTCACACTTCTCCAATGGACAATCAAACTCATTATGATAATAAGCCCTCGAAAATCCGTGCACCAGCGTAGACAACATATTAGCCACCATTTCCAACCGATTCAATTCTACCTTTGTAAAATCTCCTTTATGCATATTACGTCCAATGTTGATACTGCCCACTAGTCTCCCGTTCACAAGAATTGGTGCTCCCTCGGTATAAAAAATCCCATTGGGAACCAGCACGTCCCGGTAAAACAAATGTCTTTTCAATTGCTTGGATGCAATAAAGTGACTGCATATCCATGGCCTGCAGGTAGCTTGAATCTTGTTGAGCAGCAAGTTTTGCGAATTTTTTTGGCCTAAAGGCGACACATATTCTTCTCCCAGGGCTAGGCTCTGCTTAAGTCTGAAATTATTAGTATCACTGAGGTAATATCCACCCAGGTCAAAATCTATTAGGTGTGGTAGATAAGCATATACTACTCGGAAAATCTCACTTATGCCTAAATTTGAGTTTATGACCCGGCTAATATCTAAAAGAATATCTGCCGGGCTGGAAAAGTGTGTTTCCACTGTTTCCAGACATTTCTCATTAATGATCACCTGCTACCACCTAGTTTCCCTGGTTAATATATAAAACGAGACATATGACAGCTATTAATACGCATCCTGTCACCTTTATACACACTTTAACAAGAAACCGTCAACGGTATTCCCGTTAACGGTCATATACTCATTCCCTGCGGCATAATGCCCCCCCGAGTTGTTTAGAAAAAATCTTTATTTGCCGCCACACAGAATAATCCAAAATCACCTTAAATAAATTGGTAACAATCAACGGGCTAATCCCTTTTTTTGCAGCTTCTCCCGCGAGCCTGTTCAGAATTTCCTTTTCCCTTCCCTCATCTCTGATTTCATCCTTTTCTTTGTATTGCACCGCCTCATCTGACAAGGTCATCCTACGCGACAATAGGCTTAATATATGGTTATCTATTTCGTTTATCTTCCGCCGCAAATCAGCCAATGACTTTGGTACGTCTTTTTTATAGCTTGCTGTCACCGACGTAGACGGATACGAACCAACAACCCTGCATGTGGTACATTTTCCCCTTATATTATCAATTGTTTCTGAAATTACAGGGTCACCCGCATGACCGGCGAAATCAATAAAGAAAATGTACTCTCCTAACCTTCTTTTGCTCGGGCGTGATTCAATACGCGTTAAATTTATCCCCCGGGCGGCAAATTCACCCAGTATTGAATGAAGAGCCCCGGGACAGTCACTGATGTTTACAATTATGGTTGTTTTACTGCAGTTGTTGGGCCTCGCATCTTCCCGGCCCAAAACAAGAAAACGGGTAATGTTTTCTTGGTAATCATTAATATCCCGGGCTAAAATTTTTAGGCCATAAGATGCGGCCACGGGAGAGGCAATGGCCGCCCAGGGGAGGTTCTTTCTGGCTACCTCCCGTGCGGCATGTGCAGTACTGGCCATATCCATGGTATCCACGCCGGGGAATGTTCTTTGTATATAATTACCACACTGTCCCAAAGCCTGAGGGTGAGATATCACAAGCTCAACATCATCTAAAGTCACTCCCGGCGGAGCTAATAGGCTGTGTTTTATGGGTAGTAATACTTCTCCGCTTATTTTTAATTTGTGGTCAGCCATGGCCAAAATATCCATTGACTGCCCCACTGTACCCTCGGTGGAGTTTTCCACTGGTAACAACCCTTGCTCCCACCGGCCATCCAGAATCCCTGTACATATTTCTTCCAAACTAGTGGCGGCAACCAAACGAAAATTTTTTCCTTGCATATATTTGCATGCTGCTTCTTGGGAATAAGTTCCTTCCGGTCCGAGAAATGCTATTCGCAACATCTGTCCGTCATTTATCATAACTTTTTCCTCCGTAAATCAAAAGCTAGGCCCCTACTCCTGATACAGCAGCCTTTAGATTTGCAATCCGAAGCATCAACGTATCTAATTCATCGGGTGATAACGACTGGTGACCGTCACAAAGGGCGCGTTGAGGATCCGGGTGCATTTCTACAAGCAGCCCATCTGCTCCGGCTGCTATCGCTGCCATAGACATAGGCGCAACTAGTTCGCGCTTTCCTGTGGCATGACTGGGATCAACGATTACCGGCAAATGGGTTAATCCTTTTACCAACGGAACTGCACTTAAATCCAATGTATTGCGGGTATATTTCTCAAAGGTACGTATACCACGCTCGCACAATACCACTGAGGGATTACCTTCTGATACAACATATTCCGCTGCCATAAGCCATTCCTCTATTGTTGCCGATAGTCCCCGCTTTAAGAGAACCGGCTTTTGGCACCGCCCCACAGCCTGTAACAGTTTAAAATTCTGCATATTCCTGGCACCTACTTGCACCATATCAACATATCCAAGGGCAAGTTCCAGGCTCCATTCATCAATTACTTCTGTAACTGTTGCCAATCCGCTCTCTTTTGCAGCAGCTGACATTAACATTAACCCCTCTTCCTGTAATCCCTGAAAACTATAGGGAGAAGTCCTGGGTTTGAACGTTCCGCCCCTTAATATTGTGGCACCCGCAGCGGCCGCCCGGCGTGCCGCTGTTAGCAGCTGGTCACGACTTTCCACAGCGCAAGGACCGGCTATTACCACCGGCTGCTTCCCGCCTATGACTGCATTTTTTACTTTTATCAAGGTCGAATCATTACGTATTTCTCTGCTCACCAGTTTGAAGGGCTGCATAATAGGTACCACTTTTTCCACTCCTGGCAGGACTTCCAGATTTAAAGAATTTATTGCTGTCCGGTCCCCCACTGCTCCAATGACTATACGATTTACTCCCCTAATTAAGTGACCTTGAAAACCAATTTTCTCTAATTTATTCATTACTACCACTATATCTTGTTCCCGTGCACCAACATCCATAACGATAACCATGGATACCCCTCCGTTTTTAATTTTATAAAAATAAAAAAACCCGCCGCATTCTTCCTCTAAAAGAGGACGAAAGCGACAGGTCTTCCGCGGTACCACCTCAGTTGGCCCTAACGGTTATAGGACCCACTTATTTTCGAGTACGGGAATAAAAATATACCTTTTGTACTTACATCTTTTGTAACAGCAGGAAAAACAAAAAAGCCCCCGCCCAGTAGGGACGAGAAGCCTTACGCTTTCCGTGTTACCACCCTAATTGCCCGCGTTATAAATAACACACAGGCCCTTGGTGCAAGTACGGGAAATATATTTACATCCGATACTCGCTCCCCTTTAACGTGGGAAGGTTACGTCCTGACCTACTTACCGCGGGTGGCGGTTTCAGCCGGCATCTCCGGAGAGAACTTCAACGGGTCATGTTTTAGAAGCGCTCTCAGCCGGTGACGCTCCTTCTCTGAAAAACTGGAACCAGTCTACTTTTCTCCTTCATTGACTTTAAGTATATTATTAAATTATTGTTATGAGATTATAGCACCTTTGTGCATAAAAATCAAATTGTTTTTTCTGGGCACAAGCATGGCGAGCACTTTTAATACACCTTAGCCCTAAAAAAATTTAGCCACCTTTTTTGATAAAGGTGGCTAATTTAAACTAAACAAACCAGACATTCTGATACTTCTCTTAATTTGTACCTAACACGTCCCCTCTTTTTCCCGCAGTGTTTAGATGGGCTGGCGACGAAGATATGATTGTAGTTTCCATATTTCCCTAATTCGTTAATCTCACGGTCAATGTTGCCATTCCTGCATATTACTTCCGGCATAACATTCATTTCTTTAAAAACAGGAGCCATTTCATGCATCACAGTTTCTCTTAAATTGTCTGCGAGCTTTTTATACTCAGACTCGGGTAGCCAAAAAGAATAGCCGGGTAAATACGGATATACTTCATTACAGGAAGGGTTGATATACAACATATCCAAACGGCTGTCGGTATGATTTTTAGCCAGCCAAAGCGCTTTTCGCACAGCTTCTTTTGAATAATTGGCCCCGTTTAAAACTAGTAGCATGCGTGACATAGGATCACCCCTTGATTAAATTTTTGTTACTTGTGTAATGAGTATATTACTCCTTTTACCCCCATAACTCCAGGCATAAAGCGCCTGTGGTTGATAAACCAGGTCGATTGAACATTATTTAATGTCTAAAATTTCACGCAACAAAAAAGCCGGGGTTATTCCCCCGACCGGTCTGATTGATGATCCTATATCCAGGATTTGAGCTTCTCTTTGTCCACCAAGATTATTTCCTGCCTATCTACTTCAATTGCCTTTTGTTTTTTGAAATCACTTAGAATACGGTTAGCTGTCTCCCTGGACGTGCCGATCAAGCTGGCCAGGTCCTGCTTAGTAAGGGAAATGTCAATTTTTATTCCTTTTTCCGTTTTTTTGCCCTGGTCTGCTGCTAAATACAGCAGCATGCTTGCCATCCTACGAGTTGTACTCATTAATGCCAACTCGTTAATTTGGCGTTGGGCAAAGCGCAGGCGCTGGGCCATTATCCGTAAAAACCCAAGAGCCATGTCGGGATGTTCCAACATTAGCCTGTCCATATCCTGGTTGCGAATTAACTGTACTTCCGCATCCTCTAAAACTTCGGCTGTGGCAGGATATGTGCTGTCGCCGAAAAGAACTACTTCTGCAAACATTTCTCCCGGGTGCACAAAATGTAATATTTGCTCCCTACCGTCATCATCCGCTTTTGAAACTTTGATACGACCTGACTTAAGGAAAAATACCGCTTCCCCGGGCTCATTTTCAAAAAATATTATGCGCCCTGCCTTATAAAAGCGGTCAATAATCAATTGGGCCACATATTCAAGTTGCTCATCGTCTAAAAAATTAAATAAGTGGATTTTCCTCAGGCTTTCCAGGGTGTCCTTAGCCATTTTTTCCCTCCCGACCCAGCTGTATAGCTTTTAAATACAAATCTACCAAACGAAACTTGGCCTCAATCGACCTTATTACTTCCTCCATAAACATATTTCCGTCTTCGGCTAAGTCCAAAGCCGTAAAGATATCTACTTTCATGCCGTGCAAGGGGTTATTTCGCAGTTGACCTACCGCCAATCCCTCCCGCTCTTTCTCGGTTCTACCTTTATCCGTCATGCGGCTGTGCACACTCTTTAAAGCAAAGGTTTGAGTTCTTTTAACGATCTCATACACACGCCGGGTTTGGTAAAAATCAAGGCGGGCTTGACTGTGCAAGCGGTCCAGTTCCGACATAAAAGCAGTGACTTCCTGAGGTGTCATATTTCCAGGCACCTGCAGGTTATCTATTTCACCGGCGTAATGTTCTTTTAATTCGTTGTTGTATTTTTCCCATTCTTCTCCGCTTAAATTTGGACGGTTAATGCTAAACACCCCCGATCTGCTGTCTTAGTCTTTCTTCATACTTATCTGATTTCCTTTAACAAAAAAACATTGACAATGTCAACAAAATAAACTAACATATAGTTCAAATTACATGATCCTATGCTAGTTTTTAGATGAGTTGAGATGAGATGAATTATTTTTTTGGAGCTGAGCTGAGAAGAGGCGGATAAATTGTACTAATAAACAACCGTCATTCGTCAGGAATGCGGTTGTTCTTTTATTTTATACCACCCCCCTTCGGCTGCTCCCGAGGAGGAATTACCCTTATGGCATACCCACCTTTTCGGGAATTTTTTTCCCTGTGCAGTCATTACAATCTTATTCCCGTTGCGACAGAAGACCTTGGAGATATCGAAACCCCTATCTCCACATATCTTAAGATCAAATCATCAAGGCGTGGTCCTACTTTCCTTTTAGAAAGCTTAGAAGACGGTATCAACAAAGGAAGGTATTCTTTTATCGGCATGGATCCCTTACTGGTGTACAAAAGTAGAGACGGTAGCGGGCAGGTTACATTTAAAAACGGTTGCAGCTACGAAAAAAACGGTGCCCCCACCCAAGTTTTAGATTCATTACTAAAACGCTTCCATGTACCGGAAGAGATGCCGGAAGAACTTGGGTTAAGTCATTTTTTCGGTGGTGCCGTAGGTTATTTCGGATACGACACAGTTCGCTCGCTGGAAAGATTGCCCTCTCCGCCGCCTGATCCGGTTGGTCTACCTGACTGCGCTGTCATGGTACCGGAAACAGTTATTGTAATGGATCACGTGCGCAACGTAACCAAAATTATAACTATGGCCGAACCTGGCGATGATCCAGTTAAATCCTACCACAGGGCCGAAGCCCTCCTAAATAACATTAAAGAACTTATTAATACTGTTCGACCTATCGAGGCAATACAGAAATCACTGCTGTTAACAAGTGATTCCTTGGTATCCAGCCTGCCACGGGAAAAATACTTTAAACGGGTGGAAAAGGCCCTTAATTACATTAAATCAGGAGATATTTTACAAGTTGTACTTTCCAGACGGTATTCGATTCCCTATGCGGGAAATCCCATGGATATCTTTCGCCGTTTACGTTCATTGAATCCTTCACCGTATATGTTTTACCTTGATTTCGGTGACCCTGTTATTTTGGGAGCATCACCGGAAATGCTTGTTCGGGTAACCGGAAAAACCGTAAAGACCAAACCTATAGCCGGAACCAGACCAAGAAGCAAAGACCCCAAAAAGGACAGGGAACTGGCAAAGGAACTACTGCTTGACGAAAAAGAGAGAGCGGAACACCTAATGCTGGTTGATCTGGGTCGAAATGACCTGGGACGTGTATGTACACCGGGCAGTGTAGAAGTTCCTAATTTTATGCAGGTAGAGAAATTTTCTCACGTAATGCATCTGGTTTCCGACGTAAAAGGGCAGCTTGGCCCGGATATTCGTCCCCTTCAAGCTCTTGAAGCCTGTTTCCCAGCCGGCACCGTCAGCGGGGCACCCAAGGTAAGGGCGATGGAAATAATTAACGAACTGGAGCCATGCCGCCGGGGAGTATATGCCGGAGCTATAGGTTATGTGGGCTTTAACAATCTATTGGATACTGCAATTGCCATCCGTACCCTGGTATTTTCCCGCGGTACGGCACATATTCAGGCCGGAGGCGGCATTGTCGCTGATTCTGTGCCCGAGCAGGAATACCAGGAAACAGTAAACAAGGCAGGAGCCTTGCTGCAGGCCTTAGGGATGGAAGAAGACAGGAGGGCTGCTCATGGTTCTAATGATTGACAACTATGATTCTTTTACTTATAACCTATTCCAGTTAATCAGTGAATTAGGAGCAAGTGTTTCGGTGCACAGAAATGATTGTATTACCACAGACCAGGTCCTGGAAAACAATTATGGCTCCATTATCATTTCCCCCGGGCCTGGAGGGCCTAAAGACGCGGGCATTTCAATTGAACTGGTACAGCAAAACCGAGGACGTACGCCCATTCTGGGAGTGTGTTTGGGGCACCAGGTGATTGCAGAAGCCTTTGGAGGAAATATTATCCTTAGCCCGCGGTTAATGCATGGAAAGACTTCACAAGTTTACCACGACGGCAAGTCCATTTTCGCCGGCCTACCAAATCCTTTTAGGGTGGTTCGCTATCACTCACTGGCAGTGGATAAGTACAGTCTTCCAGCCTGCATTGAAGTTAGCGCATGGACTGCTGACGGGGAAATCATGGCCATAAGGCACAAAGACTTGCCCGTGGAAGGCGTTCAATTTCATCCGGAATCTCTGCTCACAGAACACGGCGGTGATCTGCTGCAAAACTGGTTGAGAATGGCAAGAAAAGCGCGCTAAATCAGTTCCCTTATACCCATTCTGGGCATACCTAACGGGCACAAGCATGGCGCGCGCTTTTCAGTACTTTTTTCCTTTGTCCTTGCCATTTATATGGCAAGGTATACTTTCCTAAAGTATGAAAAATTGAACGACTAAATAACCATGGAGATGAGTTGAGTTGAGAATGACGAGAAGGAGGAGAGACGAGTGTTGAAAGGATTACTGCACAAAGTTATCAGCGGGGAAAATTTGGTCGAAAAAGAGGCGGCAGAAGCAATGGAACTGATCATGTCCGGCATGGCCACACCTGCTCAGATTGCTTCATTACTTACTGCTCTGCACTTAAAGGGTGAAACTGAGGATGAAATCACCGGGTTTGCACGAGTAATGCGCAGCAAAGCAACACCGGTAACCTACAGCCACCCCATGCTGATAGACACATGTGGCACCGGTGGAGACGGCTTACACACCTTTAATATTTCCACCACCGTGGCTTTCATCTTGGCCGGTGCCGGCATGAAGGTCGCTAAACACGGTAACCGTTCAGTATCCAGCAGCTGCGGCAGCGCCGATGTACTGGAGGCACTGGGAGTCAACCTTGATTTAAGCCCTAAAAGTCTGGCTGCCTGCCTTGAAGAGACCGGTTTTGCGTTCCTTTTCGCCCCGGCACTGCATACAGCCATGAAGCACGCGGCAGAACCACGACGCGAATTGGGATTTCGGACTATTTTCAATGTGCTTGGCCCCTTAACAAACCCCGCGGGAGCACAATATCAAGTTTTAGGAGTATACCATCCCCGGCTTACACGCCTCCTGGCCGGAGTGTTGTGCAGGCTGGGAACGGAAAGAGCTTTTGTCATTCACGGTGACGGCGGGCTGGATGAAATTTCACCTTCGGGCCCCGCTTTAATATGCGAAGTCAAAGATGGAAAAGTGAATGAATACTACCTTGACCCCTGCGAACTTGGCATTCCCAAAGCGTCTATTGCATCGCTTACAGGAGGATCGCCGCAGGAAAATGCAGTTATTACTAAGGAGATCTTAACCGGCAAACATGGGCCACAAAGGGATACGGTTCTTTTGAACACAGCTCCGGGATTGGTTGCCTGCGGCAAGGCCGAGAGCTTTACTGAAGGCATGCAAATTGCCGCCCAAATAATTGATTCCGGCCTGGCCATGAGAAAAGTTGAGGAATTGGTAACCTTCTCGCGGAAGCATGCGCAAAAGCAGGTGTCAGGTTTATGATAGCACCCACAAATAACTCTATCTTAGCAGACATTATACTGGCCAAAAAATTAGAAGTAGGGGCTGCGAAAAAGGTAACTCCTCTGGCAGATATTAAGCAAGAGATTGATAAACTACCCCCTGCGCGGACTTTTGCATCACAATTAAGGCGGCAGGACAGAGTGGCACTAATTGCTGAGGTTAAAAGAAGATCCCCCTCAAAAGGGCTTTTACGGCACCATTTTGACGTACCTGCCATTGCCCGGGACTACACCCAAGCAGGGGCAGCGGCTTTATCGGTACTGATTGACCAACGCTTTTTCGGCGGAGACCCGGGTTTTATTGTCCAAGCGCGAGAAAATAGTGACCTGCCAATATTATGTAAAGAGTTTATTGTTGACCCTTATCAGATATATCAGGCCCGCCTCCTTGGAGCCGATGCCATTTTACTTATTGTCAAAGTTTTAACCGGCACTGATTTAGACCATTTTACGAGCCTGGCTAAAAGATTGGGATTAGAGGTGTTGGTGGAAACCAACACCTCTGAAGAAATAAAGCAGGCCTTACAGGCAGGAGCCAAAATAATAGGAATAAACAACCGCAATTTAGATACTTTTCAAACTGATATTGATACAACTTTATCATTACGTCATGCAATTACTGAACCGGAAATTACAGTTGTCAGTGAGAGCGGGATCCGTTCCCACAATGACATGAAGCTACTGAAAGAGCACGGTATTCACGCAGCCCTGGTTGGCGAAACACTTATGCGCAGATCGGATATTAAGCAAGCTGTGCGCGAGTTAACTGGGTTTGAAGGCAACGGGGAGGTTAATTAAATGTTTTTTCAGAGGGGTGACCGGGTTAAGGTTAAGATATGCGGCATTAAAGACCAAGAAACGGCAAAAGCGGCGATTGATGCAGGTGCGGATGCATTGGGTTTTATTTTTGTACCCGAAAGTAAACGCTACATCTCCCCCCGCGAAGCCAAAGAAATTATTGCGGCTATGCCCCCTGGTGTTGATGCCGTGGGCGTTTTCTCCAATGCTCCCCGGGAATCGGTTAATAAAATCGCGGCCCAGTGTAATTTGACTGCTATCCAGCTGCACGGTGGAGAACCATGTCATTACCTAAACACGAATAGTTTACCGGTTATTAAATGTGTAAAAGTTCAAGATAAATTTGACTTGAACCAAGTCCGTGCAATTAAAGCCGAAGCCATACTACTGGACACATACCACCCTTATTTATCCGGCGGGACAGGGGAAACGTTTGACTGGTCGCTGGTGAAAAATGCTGGTGACAGTCTGCCCCTCATTTTGGCCGGAGGGCTTAATGCCGATAATATTAGAGTTGCCGTTAAGACCGTCAGGCCATGTGCAGTTGATGTCTCCAGTGGAGTGGAAAGCTCTGGAGTAAAAGATAAAGTAAAAATAAAAGCATTTGTAGCAAAAGCCAAGGAGGTTGTTTACCATGACTACCCTACCCGATACTAAGGGTTATTACGGGCCGTTCGGCGGGCGGTTTGTTCCGGAAACGCTCATGCCCGCCCTTTTAGAATTAGAAGAAGCTTATCAAAAAACCATAGCTGACGAGAGTTTTTTAAGGGATGTTGACTATTACTTCAGCCAGTATATTGGACGCCCTTCTCCCCTTTATTATGCCTCCATGCTATCGAAGCATCTAGGTAGGGCGCGCATTTATTTAAAACGCGAAGACCTTAATCATACGGGATCTCACAAAATAAATAATACACTGGGGCAGGCATTATTAGCCCGCCGCATGGGCAAGAAACGTGTTATTGCAGAGACCGGCGCCGGCCAGCACGGGGTGGCAACAGCCACAGCGGCAGCAATGTTCGGTATGGAATGTGCCATTTATATGGGCGAGGAGGACATACAAAGGCAATCCTTAAATGTCTTTCGCATGCAAATGCTGGGCGCCGAGGTTGTTCCGGTAAACACAGGGACAAAGACGCTAAAGGATGCAATGAACGAAGCTATGCGAGATTGGGTTACAAACATTGAAAACACATATTATCTAGTGGGGAGTGTAGCTGGTCCTCACCCGTACCCTATGATCGTGAGGGAAATGCAGCGAGTTATAGGTGACGAAACAAAAAGACAAATTCTACAGGCGGAAGGTCGCCTGCCCGATTATATTCTCGCCTGTGTTGGAGGCGGCAGCAATTCCATGGGTATCTTTTACCCTTTCCTTGCAGACAAAGACGTAAACCTGGTGGGTGTTGAGGCTGCCGGCAGGGGGCTGGATTCGGGAGAACACGCCGCCACGATTAGCCGGGGACGCCCGGGCGTACTGCACGGCTCTCTCAGCTATCTTTTACAGGACCAAGACGGTCAAGTGGCCCCGGTTTATTCTATGGCCGCAGGACTGGATTATCCCGGTATAGGACCGGAACATAGCTATCTCAAAGAAACCGGTCGAGTCAACTACAGTACGGTGACTGATAATGAAGCTATCAATGCATTCAAAATTTTATGCCGGACCGAAGGAATCATTCCGGCTTTGGAGAGTGCCCATGCACTGGCAGCGGCAATTGAAATGTCCCCGTCACTACCTAAAGACAGCTTACTCGTAATTAATCTTTCCGGGCGGGGAGACAAGGATGTAAACAGCATGGCCGAATTGTTGGAGGTGAAATCATGATCAGCAGGCTGGAGCAAAGATTGCAAATGGTTAAAGGAAGGCAGGAGAAGGCGCTCATTCCGTACATTATGTCCGGGGACCCTGACCTAAAAAGCACAGTTAAATTAGCTCTTACGCTGGCTGATTCAGGAGCGGATGTAATTGAATTGGGAATTCCCTTTTCAGCCCCGGTTGCGGACGGTCCTGCTATTCAAAAAGCGGCCACCAGGGCTTTATCCTCTAAGACAACAGTAGCTTGTGTCCTAAAGGCTGCAGCTGATATTCGCAAAGAAAGCGACATTCCGATTGTTTTAATGACTTATTATAATCCTGTACTTCAATACGGGCTGCATGAATTTGCAGAGTCCTTGCTTACTGCCGGGATCGACGGCATGATAGTGCCGGACCTGCCCATGGAAGAATCAAGTCCACTGCAGGCAATACTGAACAGCCGAAACATCGCGCTGGTTCCTTTAATTTCACCTACCAGCACCGAAGAGAGGATCCAATCAATTTGCAGCCAGGCCAGTGGATTTATTTACTGCGTTTCGGTGACCGGAGTAACGGGCGCGCGTGATATCATAGAGACCGATCTGTCTAAGTTTACCTCCCGAGTCAAAAAACACACAAAGCTGCCTTTAGCGGTAGGCTTTGGAATCTCAGGTCCTGACAGCGCTGCTGCCGTTTCCCAATATTGCGATGCAGTAGTTGTAGGGAGTTCCCTTGTTAACCTGGTTGAAAAATACGGTGACACGCAGGAATTATATAAAGAGATTGGTCAACAAGTTTCCGATATAAAATTTGCTATCAACAACACAGGGGGTGGAAACTTTGCCGCCCTATAAACTAGTAAGCCGGGATAACCACCCTCAGAATACCGTAATAAAGCTGGGGACAGCTCAAATAGGAAAGGGTACGACCATTATAGCCGGGCCTTGTGCGGTAGAAAATAGGGAGACCATGCTCAGGTTGGCTTCTTCCTTAAGTTCACTGGGAGTCCATATCTTACGAGGGGGGGCCTATAAACCACGAACTTCTCCTTATTCTTTTGATGGTCTTGGTAAGGAAGGTCTTAAAATATTGGCTGAGGCCAGAAAATATTCGGGATTACCTATTATTACAGAATTAACGGACGTCAGACACATTGACCTCTTATGTGCTTATGCTGACATTATCCAGGTAGGCAGTAGAAACATGCAAAACTTCAGTCTACTAAAAGAATTAGGCAGAGTTAATCACCCGGTAATGCTTAAGCGGGGCCTTTCGGCTACTTTGGAAGAGTGGCTTTTAGCCGCGGAATATATCATGGCAGAGGGTAACCATAACGTTATCCTCTGTGAACGAGGTATCCGCAGCTTTGATTCCTATACCAGAAATACTTTTGATATTAACGCAGTCCCTGCCATAAAAAATCTTTCCCACCTGCCGCTAATTGCAGATCCCAGCCACGGTACGGGACGACGTGAACTGGTGGCACCGATAGCAAAGGCGGCCCTGGTCGCCGGCGCAGATGGGATAATGGTAGAGGTGCATCCTCAGCCGGCACAGGCACTATCAGACGGGCAACAATCACTTACCCTTGATGAAATGGCCCAAATGATGGCACAGATGAAATCTGTTGCCCCTCAATTGGCAGGATAAATGCATTAGCTTTTTTTGTAAAACCCCGGTTTTGTTTTTTGCCGGGGTTTTTTCTTTTACCCCTCAAATTCAACCATTAGGGGCAGTACTAGTTACTTTATCCGCAGAGTAAACTATAATTACTAGTAAATTCTGAATTTTAAGGGGGCTTTTTACATGATGGAATACCCACTGACCCTCAAAAACCTTTTAATGCGAAACAGGCAACTATTTGGGAAAAAAGAAGTGGTATCAAGAAATTTAACCGGTGATTTTCGCTACACTTACAAGGATTTTTATCACCGGGTATGCAGATTGGCGAATGTCCTCGCAAGTCTTGACATAAAGCAAGGTGACAAAGTCGCAACCTTAGCATGGAATACACACCGGCACCTGGAGCTATACTTTGCGATTCCATGTTATGGTGCTGTTTTACACACCTTAAATTTGAGGCTTTCCAGGGAACACCTAGCCTATATCATCAACCATGCAGAAGATAAGGTGATCTTTGTCGATGAAGACTTAGTGCCTCTTTTAGAATCGGTACAAGATCAAATTAGCACGGTCAAGCACTTTATCGTCCTCGATGACACCAGGAAAATACCTGAAACAGGTTTAAAACCTGTTTCCTCCTATGAACAATCCGTGGCCAAAGCTCCTGACCACTATGACTTTCCAGACATTGATGAATGGTCGCCTGCGGCAATGTGTTATACCTCAGCCACAACCGGTAACCCCAAGGGAGTTGTATACACACACCGTGGGCTCTTCATGCACGCTATGGCACTCACCAATGTTGATAGTTTGGGCCTTTCGGAAAAGGATATACTCATGCCAGTTGTGCCCATGTTTCACGTTAACGCATGGGGAACCCCTTTTGCGGCAGTTTGGGTGGGCAGCACACTCGTAATGCCCGGAAAAAGATTAGATCCCCAAAGCCTTTGCCAATTAATTGAGCAGGAAAAGGTTACGGCATCCCCCGGGGTACCCACAATTTGGATGGGCATCGCCCAATTACTCGAAAGTGGTGCTCAATATCAATTAAAGAGTTTGAGGGCACTGGTTAGCGGTGGAGCACCTCTACCGGAGGCACTGATAAAAAGGTTGGACAAATATAATATCCCGGTTATGCACGCGTATGGAATGACGGAAACGACACCCTTGGTACTGGTATCTAACCCTAAAAGTTATATGAATTCATTGTCCGTAGAAGAAAAGTACCGCCTGGGTTCCCGTCAGGGGCTCTTGGTACCGGGACTGGAAATGAAAGTAATCGGGGAAAACGGACAAGAAGTACCATGGGACGGTAAGCAGATAGGGGAGCTTTGGCTGCGTGGCCCCTGGATTGCTAAGGAATATTATAAAGAACCGGAAACAAGTAGAGAAACATTTGTAGACGGTTGGATGCGTACAGGAGATATCGTAAACGTGGACGAAGAGGGTTATGTACTAATTGTCGACCGCGCCAAGGATTTAATCAAAAGCGGGGGTGAATGGATCTCCTCCGTAGATTTAGAGAACACTATCATGGCCCATACTGCTGTTGTGGAAACGGCGGTGATAGCCATCCCACACGAAAAATGGCAGGAAAGGCCCCTGGCCTGTGTGGTTTTAAAGGAATCTGAAATAGGGAAAGTGTCAAAACAGGATATTCTAGACTTTCTACGTGAAAGAGTTGCCAAGTGGTGGATACCGGACGAAATAATCTTTGTCAACCAAATTCCCAAAACAAGTACAGGGAAATTTTCCAAGAGAATAATACGAGAAATGTACAGAAACCGAGAGCTTCAAGAACAGTAATATTATAATACCTAAAAGGCCGGTAGATTACCGGCCTTTTAGGTTACACGAAAACCACTATATTTCAATGCTGGTACCGGCATTATTGAAAAAGAATTTGTCTTTAAATTCCCGAGCCAATACCGTGGCCGGCATTAAACCGGTGCAATGAGAAACTCCCAGTTTTTCCACGCCAAACTCTTTTATTTTTTTAACTGTCTCCCGGAGTTGTTCCTCACCGGCCCGGATGAGGTGGGTGCCACCTAGAACAGCATAAATTCGTTCCTCGCCTGTTATTTCACGGGCATGAAGCATGGTATTAACCATTCCCCTGTGGGCACAACCCAGAATTATCACCAATCCTTTAGCGGCTTTTATAACTAAGGCTTGATCATCAACAAGGGGGTCAGGCACAAAACCGTTTTTGGTCTTTAAGTACATATTCTGATCCACCTTCTCAAAGGCTGTAAGCATAGGCACTTCTCCCGTGGTAACCATATGCTCGTTTAGCCAAAATGGCTCCTTACTTAAAATAAACGAGGCACCTAAATTTTCCAGTTCCTCACGGCGAAAGGGAACTCCAATGTACTGGTATCGGTCACCCTTTTCCTTTTCAATGCGCGAATACTTACTACCCCCAAATTCCGGATGCGCAATAATGTTCACCTTTTTGTGGGTTTCTTGTAGGAGAGAACGAAGTCCCCCGGTATGATCCCCGTGCCCGTGACTTAGAACCACATGAGTAACCCTCTTTAAATCAATCTCCTTAAACCGGGCATTGCGAACTAAAGAATCGCTAAATCCTGTATCCAAAAGAGCGACTGCCTCACCCGTGTCAACCATTATACTCAAACCCCACTCACCACTGATACCAAACCCACTTGACGTATTTTCACACAAAGTTGTCAAGTTAACGCCCATAATTTCCCACCCCCAAGACATTTTTTCTCCGCCCAGGCGTAAATTCCTGCGTACAATAATCATGCCGGAGGCATCAATCCTCCGGCAGATCCAGCAGCTAATTGAACAAAGATTGCATTTTCATCATCAACGACATATCACCCTGCACTCTTATTTTTCCACTCATAAAAGCACCCATTGGCTCCAATTTTTTATTTACAAGTTCTTTGAAATCCTCAGCATCCATAAAAATAGTTACATCCGGGTTATCGCTCTTGCCTTCATTTATCCTTCCTGCTCCATCCTTTATTACTGCGTAATATTCTCCACCAACATCACCTGTAAGACTGAATTGTATAGTTGCCGAAAGCCCTTCTATCTTTGATGGGTTTGAGTCAATTTTTTGCTGCAATCTTTCAAACAGTTCCTTGATCTCCATATATTGGTCACTCCTCCTCATTTTAACTAATATATTCTTTACTATAATATTAAGTGCACAGTAACAAATACAAGCGGCAAATACAGTGTAAGCAACAAATAGCGTGCTGTCAATGAAAACAGCGAATAGACAAACAAAATTTCCACCCAATAACTCAACGGTTGGTGCCAGGCACAATTGTTGAGTTATTGAGAAATGAGCAGCAGTAGGGACAGTTTTAGTTTAGTTTGTTCGTTTGTTAGGAATAAATTAAAACCGATAGGGAGGAACCATATGGACGGCTCTTGTGGTGGTGGAGTAACTACGGGGCGGGGGCTTTCCCCCAAAAAAAGATCGAGTTTGGTGGGGGGGCGTGTTTTTCGGTACGCTTAGCCACGGGGACAGTTCCATCGGCCTTTTCCCTTCGGGGGCCGCTCTAGCTGGAAGTTGGAAGTGAGAAGTTGGAGGTTAGAGGTGCGGCAATGAACCTGTTTCTTATTACCATAGATGTGTTGTTTTACTAAACCTTTTCGCATATACAAATAACTCAACAAAAACTAAGCCCTCCGGATGTGATCCGAAGGGCTTTTAAAAAAGCTCTGGCGACGACCTACTCTCCCGGGGGCGAAGCCCCAAGTACCATCGGCACTGGTAAGCTTAACTGCCGTGTTCGGCATGGGAACGGGTGTATCCTTACCGTTATGGTCACCAGAAATTTGTTTAGGTGTTAGACGATAGGGGTTAGGCGTTAGGTGCCCCTTACCTCTATGACTTGCACCTTTAAGCTCTCTCAAAACTACACAGCAAGAAATGGCATGGCAATATCATTTTCGGGTCAAGCCCTCGACCTATTAGTACCGGTCCGCTGAACGCATTGCTGCGCTTACACTCCCGGCCTATCAACCTGGTGGTCTACCAGGGGTCTTACTCCGTTAACCGGATGGGAAACCTTATCTTGA